>JADDKG010000390.1 GCA_020253895.1 Rubrobacter sp. | reverse complement strand
GGTCCCCCGGACGAAGAGGTAGCCCAGCAGCGAGCCCACCGCCACCCCCACCAGGCAGCCGATGAGGCTTATGATGACGCCCTCCTCCACCACCAGCCGTCCCACCTGCAGCCGGGTGGCCCCGACGGCGCGCAGGATGCCTATCTCGCGGGTTCGCTCGAAGACGCTCATGGAGAGGGTGTTGACGACCCCGAAGGCGGAGACGGCCACCGAGACCCCCATGATGGCGTAGAAGAAGACGTACTGGCGGTTAAAGTCCCGCTCTATCTGCGCCTTCCACTCGGCGTTGGAGTAGAGGATGAACTGGGGGTAGTCGCGGAGGATCTTGCGTATCCTCCGCTCTACGAGGCTCCGGTCGGCCCCGGGGGAGGTCTTTACCGCGAGGAACTCGCCCTCCCGCTCGCCGAGGTCCCGGGCCAGGGCCTCCCTGGAGAGGTAGACGCCGGAGCCGCCGCCGAGGATGTCGTTGGCGATGACCCCCGCGACCTCGTACTGCCGGGGGCCGCGGGGGGTGGGGAGCCTTATCTCGTCCCCCACCCGCAGGCCGCGCGAGGAGGCCAGCTGCCGGCCCACGAGGGCCGCGCCTTCCTCCTCCTGGATGCGGGCGAAGGCCTGGGGGCCGCCGGAGGCGTAGTTTATCCGGAAGATGTCCGGGTAGTTGGCGTCCAGCCCGAACACGATATAGGTGTCGTCGCCGCTGCGGAGAAAGGAGGAGGCTATGGATGTGGTCTTCGCCACCCCTGGGACCTCCGAGACCCGCCCGGGCAGCCGGCCGGAGAAGGCCGCGTCTGAGGTCTGGGTTGCCGGCTGCACCACGTAGTCGCTGCCGAGGGAGCCCTCCAGGTAGGCCCGGATAGAGCCGAGGACGCTCCCGCCGAGGGCGGCGAAGGCTATGACCAGCGAGATCCCGACCATCAGGGCGGAGGCCGTCAGGGCGGTGCGGACCCGGTTTCGGGCGGCGTTGGCCGCGGCCATCCGGCCCTCCACCCCGAAGAGCAGGCGTAGCGCCGGGGAGAGGAGGGCCGACAGCGGGCGGACGAGGGCGGGGATGACCATCGAGACCCCGAGGAAGGCGCCGATCACCGCGGCTATGCCGGAGGCGAAGACGGCGCCGTCCAGGCTGGAGGAGAGGTTCCTGGCCAGGTGGTAGGTCCAGGCCCCGCACGAGGCGGCGAGGAGGAGCCCCAACCCGGGGACGAGCCGGGCGGCGCGGCGCCGGCGCTCCCGCGGAGCCGCCTCCCCGCGGGAGCGCATCGCCTCCACGGGGCTCACCCGGCCGGCGCGCAGGGCGGGGTAGAGGGCGGCCAGCGCGGTCACGGCCACCCCCACCGCCAGCGCGGAGACGAGGGCGAAGGGGGAGACCGAGAGGGTGGTGATCTCGAAGGTAAACGCCCGCCCGAAGAGGTAGACGAGCCCCCAGGCCATGCCGTACCCGAGGAGCAGACCGGCG
Organism: Rubrobacter sp.; assembly: GCA_020253895.1. Classification (GTDB taxonomy): domain Bacteria; phylum Actinomycetota; class Rubrobacteria; order Rubrobacterales; family Rubrobacteraceae; genus Rubrobacter_B. Next base: position 1,839 of record JADDKG010000390.1, on the reverse strand, counting down.
AGGGAGCCGGCCGCGCCCAGGATCAGGGCCTCCATGAGCACCGAGCGGGCGACCATGGCCCGGGTGGAGCCGAGCGCCCGGAGCATGCCCAGCTCCCGGGTCCTCTCCAGCACGGTCATGGAGAGGGCGTTGAAGACCAGAAAGGCCCCGACAAAGAGCGCGGTGCCCGCGAAGAAGAGCAGGGAGACCCTGAACCCCTGGAGCTGGCTGGTCACCTCTTCGGTGCGGGTCTCGGAGCGCTCCACCCGCAGCCCGTCGCCGAGCCTCCGGTCGAGCCGGTCGCGCAGCAGGGCCGGGGAGATCCCCTCCGCGGCGTCCACGGCGACCCCGGAGATCCTGCCCGGCTCCCCGAAGGCCCGCTGGACCCACGGAAGGGGCGCCATCCCGAAGGAGAGACCCCCGAAGGAGCCGCCGGGGATCCTGAGCAGCCCGACCACCCTCATCCGCCGGGGCCCGTCCGGGGTGCCCACGGTGACCTCCTCGCCCACCCTAACCCCAGCGCTCCGGGCGGAGGCGGAGTCCAGGGTGATCTCGGCTTCCCGCCTGGGGTATCTTCCGTCCTCGAGCGTAAAGCCGGTGGCGAGCCCGGCGGTGGTGGGCTCAACCCCGAAGATGCGCATCCCCCGCACCTCCGGGAGCCCGTCCTCCCGCCGCCGGTCGAGTATGAGGGAGGAGGGGACGGAGAGTCGGGGGGCCGCGCGGCCCACACCGGGGAACTCCCGGATCTCCCGCACCCTTCCTTCGCCGAACGTCCCGTTGCCCCCGGCGGGGGTCACCGTGAGGTCGGCGGAGCCGAAGGCCCTGGAGTACAGGTTCCTGAAGGTGGAGGACATCGTGTCCGAGAGGGTTATTACCCCGAAGACGATCCCAACGCCGAGCACGATGCCCACGGCCGTCAGCAGCGTCCGCTGCCGACGGGCGGCGAGGCTCCGCAGGCTCAAACCGTGGAAGCTGCGGAGCCTCAAGCTAGCCGGCGGCCTCCAGCTTCTTTATCCGCTCCAGGATGGCCTCCGCCGCCAGACCGCCGGCCTCGTCCACCACCCGGCCGTCGGAGAGGAAGACCACCCGGTCGGCGAAGGATGCCGCCCGGGGGTCGTGGGTGACCATGATGATGGTCTGCCCGTAGCGCCCGGCGGACTCGCGCAGCAGCTCCAGCACCCCGGTGCCGGTGCCGGAGTCCAGGTTGCCGGTGGGCTCGTCGGCGAGCACGATATCCGGGTTGCGGAGCAGCGCCCGGGCGATGGCCACCCGCTGCTGCTCCCCGCCCGAGAGCTCGTCGGGGCGGTGGCCGCGGCGTCCGGCAAGGCCGACGAGGCCGAGGAGCTCCTCCAGCCGGTCGGCGTAGCGGGAGGGCCTCTCCCCGGCTATGAGGGCGGGCAGGAGGATGTTCTCCTCGGCGGTGAGGGTGGGGATGAGGTTGAAGAACTGGAAGACGAAGCCGATCCTCTCCCGCCGCAGCAGGGTGAGCCGCCTGTCGGAGAGCCCGGAGAGGTCGGTGCCGCCCACCACCACCCGGCCCGAGGTGGGCTTGTCCAGCCCGCCGAGGACGTGCAGCAGGGTGCTCTTGCCCGAGCCCGAGGGCCCCATGATGGCGGCGAACTCGCCGTCCGGGAAGCTCAGGGAGACCCCGCGCAGGGCGTGCACGGCGGTGGGACCCGAGCCGTAGACCTTCTTCAGGCTCAGCGTCTCCACGGCGGGCCGGCCTCCGTCGCGCATGGGGCTGAGTATATCCGGGGAGCCGTGGAAGGGAGTGAAGCCTATGACGGAGGGTTTGTAACATGCGGGATACGCTGCTAAACTATCGCGGCCGATCTTTTAAGAGCCCCTGTTTCTCCGAAG
>JADDKG010000039.1 GCA_020253895.1 Rubrobacter sp. | reverse complement strand
GGTGGAGGCGCTGCTGGAGGGTGGGCTTGGTAGGGAGGAGCTGCTCGAGGGGTACCTGGAGATCATGCTCCGCCATAGGCGGCTGACGGTGCTGCTGGCGACCGACCTCGCGATCCTGAACCGTCCCAGCATCGGGGAGCGGGTCTGCGGGCTGAACCTGCGGCTGCGGGCGGCGCTCGCTGGGCCGGGGGCTTCTCTTGAGGAAGAGATGCGTGCCGAGTGCGCCCTGGGTGCGCTGAGGTCTCCGGTGATCTACTTCCCCGAGGCCGGGCCCGGGCTGGTCAGAAAGGTGGCCCTTGAGGCTGCGCGCCGGGTGCTTGGCCCCGGCGCCTGACCCGCAAGGCTCTTTTAAAGAAGGTTTTACCCCCTTGCAACCATCCGGTGAGTGATCGCTGGTATGCTCCCGCGCCGCAGGGAGTTCTTGCCGGCAGGCCTACAGGAGGGGGACAGCGATGCAGGTGGAAGACATCCGGCTTGGGCGCGGCGGCATCGACCGCCGGACCTTTATCCAGGCCAGCGGGGCGGGGGCCGCGGCGCTCATCTTCGGGGCGGGCCCGTTTGTCGAGAAGGCGGTGGCGCGTCCGGCCTTTAGGGGCTACCCGTTTAAGCTTGGGGTGGCCTCCGGAGACCCGCTGCCCGACGGGTTTGTCATCTGGACCCGCCTGGCCCCAGAGCCCCTCTCTCAGGACGGTCTGGGCGGGATGCCGGCGGACAGGAAGGTTTGGGTGCGCTGGGAGGTTGCAAAGGATGAGGGGTTCAGGAGGGTGGTGAGGCGGGGCAGGGTGGAGGCACGGCCCGAGCTTGGGCATGCGGTGCACGTTGAGGTTGGGGGTCTTGAGGCGGGGAGGTGGTACTGGTACAGGTTTAAGGCAGGGGGTGAGGTGAGCCCTGTGGGCAGGGCGAGGACGCTGCCCGCTTTCGGGGAGGCTGCGGGACGGATGTCCTTCGCCTTCGCCTCCTGCCAGCAATACGAGCACGGCTACTACAACGCCTACCGGCGGATGGCGGAGGAGGATCTGGACCTTGTCATCCACCTTGGCGACTACATCTACGAGTACGGGCCGAACGAGTACCGGGCGCCGGGGGGCAACGTACGACTGCACGACGGGCCGGAGACCGTCACCCTCGCCGCCTACCGCAACCGGCACGCCCTCTACCGGTCCGACCGGGACCTGCAGGCCGCCCACGCCGCCTTTCCCTGGCTCCTCACCTGGGACGACCACGAGGTCGAGAACAACTACGCCGCTGAGATCCCCGAGCAGGGACAGTCGCCGGAGACCTTTCTGCAGCGGCGGGCCGCCGCCTACCAGGCCTACTACGAGCACATGCCCCTCAGGCGCTCCTCCGTGCCGCGGGGGCCGGATATGCTGCTCTACCGGCGCCTCAGATGGGGCAACCTCGTCGAGTTCAACCTCCTGGACACCCGCCAGTACCGGGACGACCAGGCCTACGGCGACGGGATAAAGCCGCCGGGAGAGGAGTCCCGCAGCCCCGACCGGACCATGACCGGCAGGGAGCAGGAGCGGTGGCTGCTCGACGGCCTCGCCGGCTCCTACGCCCGCTGGAACGTGCTCGCCCAGCAGGTATTCTTCTCCCGCCGCGACTTCGACACCTCCGGCGGTCTCGCCTACAGCATGGACGCCTGGGACGGATACGAGGCCCAGCGCGACAGGATCGTAGACTTCATGGCCCGCAGCGGCGTCGCCAACCCCGTCGTGATAACCGGCGATGTGCACAACAACTGGGCGAGCGAGATCCTCCGGGACTTCGACGATCCCGGATCCGGGGTGGTGGGGGTGGAGTTCATCGGCACCTCCATCAGCTCCGGCGGCGACGGGGCAGACACCAGCTCCGGCCAGCAGGCCATAGTCGAGGAGAACCCGCACATAAAGTTCTTCAACGGCCAGCGCGGTTATGTCCGCTGCACCCTCACCCCCGAGCGCTGGCGGACGGACTACCGCGTAGTCCCCTACGTCAGCCAGCCCGGAGCCCGCGTTTACACCCGGGCCTCCTTCGTGGTGGAGGCGGGGAGGCCCGGGCTGCAGCAGGCCGCGGCCAACGCCGTCCCCTCGCGCGATCCGGCGTTCATCGAGCCGGACCGGGCCAGGATCCGGGAGCAGCGGCTGGCCGGGCGGTAAAATATGTGCGGGCTGTCAGGAGCAAAGGAGGAGCGCCATGGCCCGCACGGTGGAGGTTCCTGAGTACGAGGTTCACCGGGAGGTCCGGGTAGACCCGGGACGGACGGCGCTTGTCGTCGTGGACATGCAGAACGACTTCGTCAAGGAAGGTGGGGCGCTCGTCGTCCCGGACGCCGAGGCGACCATCCCGGCCATAAGGAGGCTTCTGGAGCTCGCCCGCGAGTCCGGCATGAAGGTCATCTTTACCCAGGACACCCACACCGAGGGAGACCCGGAGTGGGAGATCTGGGGCGAGCACTGCCGGGAGGGGACGTGGGGCTGGCGGATAGTGGATGAGCTTGCGCCCCGCGAGGACGAGCTCGTCATCCGCAAGGTCCGCTACGACGCCTTCTACGGCACCCACCTCGACCACTTCCTCCGGGTGTGGGGGGTGGACACCCTCATCATCTGCGGCACGGTGGCGAGCATCTGCGTCCACTACACCGCGGCGAGCGCGGCCCTGCGCTGGTACGGCGTGATCGTCCCCCGGGACGCCACCTCCGCGCTGCACCCCTTCGACCTGGAGTCCTCTCTGCGCCAGACCGCCTTCCTGTTCGCCGGGAAGATAACCGAGAGCGGGGGCATACGGGCGGAGCCCCAGGCCTACCGGAGCAAGCTGGAGGAGGCCGCCGGGGAGCGCTAGAGGGGGTCGTGGCGCCCCCCTCCTCCGTCCTGTAGCATAGGGGTTGCTTCGTTGTAGGCTCTTTGGAGAGGAGGGGCTCACAAGAGATGGCTGCAGAGCGCCGGGCAGACGTCGTATGGGAGGGAAACCTCGCGCAGGGGAGCGGGAGGTTCACCGTGGGCAGCGGGGCCTTCGGGGAGATGCCGGTCACCTGGGCGTCGCGCACCGAGAGCCCGGACGGCAAGACCAGCCCTGAAGAGCTCATCGCGGCGGCCCACGCCTCGTGCTTCGCGATGGCCCTCTCCTTCGTGCTCGGCGAGGGGGGCAACCCGCCGGAGCGGCTTGAGGTCAGCGCCACCTCCACCTTCGAGCAGGCCGACGGGGGGTTCAAGATCTCCCGGATGCGGCTGGATGTCAGGGGGAGGGTCCCGGGTCTCGACGAGGAGGGCTTCCGCACCGCGGTGGAGCAGGCAGAACAGGGCTGCCCCGTCAGCAACGCCCTGCGGGGCAACGTGGACATCAGCGTGAGCGCGCGCCTGGAGGGTTAGGAGTAGAAAGAGCGGTAAGCTAGGGGCACCGCCCACGGGCGGTGCCCCTAGCTCTTCCGGCGGCGAGGTTCTTCAGGTCGTCCGCGGCTCCTCCGCTGCGGCCGCCTCCCGCAGCTCCTCCTCCACGCGGGTGATGCCCGTGTTGGCGCGGACGTAGATCTCGTCGTAGGAGATCTGCTTGCCCTCGGCC
>JADDKG010000389.1 GCA_020253895.1 Rubrobacter sp. | reverse complement strand
TGGTCTCCCGCGGGCAGCTCATCGAGATCGGGGGCGGCTTCCGCATCCCCGAGGTGCTCCAGCTCTCGGGTGTGACCCTGCGGGAGGTGGGGACCACCAACCGGACCCGGCTCCAGGACTACGAGCAGGCCCTGAGCAGCAGAACCCGCGCCATCCTGTGGGTGCACCCCTCGAACTTCGAGATCCGGGGGTTCACCGAGTCCGTAGGGATCTCCGAGCTCTCCGGGCTGGGGCCGCCGGTGATCGCCGACCTGGGCAGCGGGGCTCTGCTTCCGGTGGGCGAAGAGCCCCTCGTGCAGGCCGCCATCCGGGAGGGGGCGGAGCTCGTGCTCTTCTCCGGCGACAAGCTGCTCGGCGGCCCGCAGGCCGGGATCGCCGTTGGGTCCGGGCGCCTCATCCGGCGGATGCGCCGGCACCCGCTCGTCCGGGCCCTGCGTGCGGACAAGCTGTGCCTCGCGGCGCTGGAGGCGACGCTTCGGGCTTACCTGGAGGGGTGCGCGGGGGAGGAGGTCCCGGCGCAGCGGATGCTCCGGGAGCCGGTCGCGGAGGTGGAGGCCCGGGCGCGGCGGCTGGCCTCCACCATCGCCCGGGAAATCCCCGGGCTCGAGGCCGGCGCCGTACCCTCCGTCGCCCGCAGCGGCGGGGGGACCCTGCCGGGGTACGAGATCCCCTCCTTCGCCGTCCGGGTCTCCGGGATGGACGCCGGGGAGCTCGCCGCCCGCCTGCGGGCGGCAGAGCCGCCGGTGGTGGGGCGGGTGCACGAGGGGGCGCTCCTGCTGGACGCCCGGACCCTCCTGCCCGGTGACGAGGAGGCCGTGTTGGAGGCCCTGCGGGAGGCCGCCGGTGGGTGAGGCTCCGGAGCGCCCGGTCGCCCTCACCATGGGCACCGCCGGGCACGTGGACCACGGCAAGACCACGCTGGTCCGCCGGCTGACTGGGACGGACACCGACCGGCTGGAGGAGGAGCACCGGCGGGGCATCTCCATCGTGCCCGGCTACGCGGAGCTGGTGCTGCCGGGGGGACGCCGGGCGAGCCTGGTGGACGTGCCCGGGCACGAGCGGTTCGTGAAGAACATGGTGGCGGGCTCCACCGGGGTGGACGCCTTCCTGCTGGTCATAGCGGCCGACGACGGGGTCATGCCCCAGACCCGCGAGCACCTGGACGTGCTGAGGGTGCTCGGGGTGGAGCGGGGTGTGGTGGCCCTCACGAAGATCGACGCTGTGGACGCCGAGACGGTCGAGCTGGCCCGGCTGGAGGCCGAGGAGTTTCTGGAGGAGGCGGGGATCCGGGCCCCGGTGGTCCCGGTGAGCGGGGTGACCGGGGAGGGGGTGGATGAGCTGCTCGCCGCGCTGGACGACCTGGCCGGCTCCCCCGCCGCGCGCCCCTCCTCGGGGCTCGCCCGCCTCCCGGTGGACCGGGCGTTCGTGCTCAAGGGCGTCGGGCTGGTGGTCACCGGCACGCTGTGGAGCGGTGAGATCCGGGTGGGTGACACCCTGTACACCGGCTCGGGCCTCCGGGCGCGGGTCCGGGGCATCCAGAACCACGGCCGCCCGGCGGAGGTGGCCTATCCGGGGGCCCGGACGGCCCTGGACCTGGCGGGGGTGGAAGCCGCGGAGATCGGCCCGGGCGAGGTGCTGCTCTCCCGGCCGGTCCCGGCGACGGGGCTGTTCGACGCCCGACTCCGCCTGCTCGGGTCCGCCCGGCCCCTGCGCCACGGCGCCCGGGTGCGGCTGCACCACGGCACCCGCTCGGTGAACGCCCGGGTCCGGCTCCGCGGCGGGGGGGAGCTGGAGCCGGGGGAGGAGGTCTACGCCCGGGTGCGGCTGGAGGAACCGCTGGTCGTGCTCCCGAAAGACCGGTTCGTGCTGCGCTCGCTGGCCCCGCAGGTCACGATCGGGGGCGGCACGGTGCTCGACGCCGCGCCCGCCGGGCGCCGCCCGGACCCGGAGTGGCTGGAGGCGCTGGAGTCGGGGGATCCGGCCCGGATCGTCCCTCGGGCGCTGGCTCGGGCGGGGGGCGGGATGAGCGCCGGGGAGCTGGCGCTGGTGCTGGCGAGCGAGCCGGAGGAGGCAGCCTCCGCCGCGGGGCGGGTGCCGGGGGTGGTGCGCGCCGGCTCCCTGTACGCCCTCCGCGAGACGGTGGAGGAGGCGAAGGGGCGCCTCTTGGAGGCCCTGCGGCGCCGCGCCCGGGAGCACCCTGAGAGCCCCGAGCTCTCCGTGGCCGGGGCCCGCCGGGCGACGGGGCTGCCCGACTCCCTGGCCGACGCCCTCATAGAGGAGCTCTCCGGAGGGGAGGTTCGTGTCTCCGAGCAGGGGCTCTCGCTGCCCGGGGCCGCCGAGATCCCGCCCGAGCTGGAAGAGGAGGCCCGGCGCATCCTCGAAGACCTCCGCAGGGCGGGGCACGAGCCTCCCTCCATGGAGGCAGGCCCCGCGCTCGGGCTGCTCCTCCGGCGTGGCGAGGTGGTAAGGGTGGGGGAGAGGATGTACGCCGCCCGTGAGGCCGCCGGGAGGGTGATGGAGGAGATAAAGACCGTCTGCCGGGAGGAGGGCGGGATCTCGCTCGCCCGCCTGCGCGACCGGCTCAAAACCAGCCGGAAGTACGCCCAGGCGTGGCTGGAGCACGCCGACTCCCAGGGGATAACCGTCCGGACCGGCGACGTGCGGGTGCTGACCCGGCGCCACCGGTGAGATCCCGCGCGGCGCCTCCGCAGAAGCGCCGGCGGCGTTCTAAAATATCCCGAGAAGGGATGCCCTTCATGGAATGCGTGGGCCTGGTGGCCCGGCCGGTCTTCAAAACCGGTTTGCGGCCGCGGAGCGGCCGTGGGTGGTTCGATTCCCCCGCATTCCGCAAGACGTTGGCGGCGCCCCCGGAGCAGCCCCGGGGGCGTGTCCCGAGGAGCTGGCCACACACCGGAGGCTCTTTATGGAATTCTCCCACCTCGACAGCGAGGGGGCGGCCCGGATGGTGGATGTCGGGGGCAAGCCGGTCGTCTTCCGAGAGGCCCGGGCGGCCGGGGAGGTCCGCATGTCGCCGCGGACGGTCCGTCTCCTGAGGGAGCGGGCGCTCCCCAAGGGCGACGCGCTGAACACGGCCCGCATCGCGGGGGTGATGGCGGCCAAGCGGACCCCCGAGCTCATCCCCCTCTGCCACGGCGTGGCCCTCAGCTCGGTCGACGTCGACTTCGAGGTCCGGGAGGACTCGGTGGGGATAGTGGCCACCGCCCGGGCCGCCGACCGGACCGGGGTGGAGATGGAGGCCCTCACCGCGGTGAGCGTGGCGGCGCTCACCCTCTACGACATGTGCAAGGCGGTGGACAAGGGGATGTCCGTGGAGGGGGTCCGGCTGCTCGAGAAGCGGAAGGGCAAACCCGCCGGGTGAAGGTTCACACGGCCTCAAGAGCTTCCGGGTGCGACACTCTGGGCGTGGCCGGCTTGTGCTAGACTTCCGTGCCAGGCACGGAGCGGCTTTGGACGCAGATTTTCGGGAGAAGAAGATCGGTAGCGACAACTCCGTCCTCTATCCGGTGTTCATGAACCTGCGGGGCAGGCGCTGCGTGCTGGTCGGTGCGGGCGAGGTGGCCAGCCGCAAGGCCCGCCGGCTGCTGCAGGCGCAGGCCGAGGTGGTGGTCGTGGCGCCGGAGATCTCCCCCGAGCTCGAGGGGGTGGCCCACGAGGTCCATCGCCGACCGTACAGGCCCGGGGATCTGGAGGGCGCGTTCATGGCGTTTGCGGCCACGGGCTCGCGGGAGGTCAACGAGGCCGTCGCCCGGGAGGGCCGGCGGTTGGGGGTGCCGGTCAACGTGGCCGACGACCCCGACGGGGGTGACTTCGCCCTGCCCTCGGCGCTGCGGCGGGGCAGGCTGCAGGTGGCCGTCTCCACCGGCGGGGCCTCGCCGGCGCTGGCGCGGGAGATCCGGCTCCGCCTGGAGCGGCTCTTCGGGCCGGAGTGGGCCGGGATCGTGGAGGAGCTCTGGAGGGCCCGGAGGGACGGAAGGGCCCCGGAAGGGAGGCTTGAAGAGGAGGTGAGCCGGTGCTTATCGCGGTTGCGGGCATGAGCCATCGTTCGGCACCGGTAGAGGCGCGCGAGAGGGTGGCCTTCGCGCCGTGTGCGGCCCGGTCTTTTCTGCGGCGGCTGCGGGAGGAGCCGGGGATCTCCGAGGCGGTGCTGCTCTCCACCTGCAACCGGACCGAGCTCTACGTCGTGGCGGAGGACGAGTCGGCCCGCCACCGCCTGCTCGGGCTTCTGGCCAGCGACAGGGGGGTGGAGCTGAGGGCGCTCC
>JADDKG010000388.1 GCA_020253895.1 Rubrobacter sp. | reverse complement strand
GGAGCCGCATCACAGCGTCTCCGGCAGACGAGAGAGCATCCTCCCTCCAGAGAGGTTAGCTCCGGTGCGCTTTTCCGGTCCGAGGCGGCCTGCGCCGGGATCCTTTCTCTACCTGATCAAAAACTGGAATATCACCATCGCCGCAACCGCGAGGGTCGTCACCACGGCGACGGTATTGCTCGAGGTCTCCTCGAGGGCATCGGGCAAAAGCTCGGAGAAGACCATCCAGATCATCGCTCCGCCGGCGAAACCCAGTCCTACGGGCAGAACGGGCTCGAAGACGCCCACGAACAGGAAGGCGGGAACGGCCATGAGCGGCTGGGGCAGGCTGGAGAAAATGCTCCACAGGGCGGCGCGAGGGGCGCCCACCCCTCGCGGTACCAGGACCAGGCTTATTGCCAGTCCTTCGGGTATGTTGTGGACGGTCAACGCTACGCTTATGAAGACGCCCAACGCCTCCCCGCCGCCGAAGGATACGCCTATGCCGACCCCTTCGGTGAACGAGTGGAGCGTCATGACCCCTACTATGAGCGCGGCCTTCCGGGCGTCCAGAGAGCTCATGGCCGCGAAGGCTACGTGATGGTGCTTGTCTTCCTGCAGCAGGCTTCGCGTGAGCAGTATGAAGAGAAGGCCGAGCACTACACCGGCTGAGGCCCGGAACAGGCCGCGCGAGGCTCCCTCGTAGATCAGGCCGAAGCTCGCCGCCAGCATCAGGCCCCCCGCCAAGGCGTTGGAGATGCCGATCCACCTGCGGCCCGGACGCTTGGCAAACACGAACGGTATCGCCCCGGCCCCCGTGGCTACGGCCGTCATGAGCGCGAGCAGGAAGACCTGGATGACATCCGGGTTGCCCATCGCTCAAATGTTAGAGTCCCCGGCGGCCGGGCAATTGAGCAGGTTTGACCAGAATTACCGTCAATATTGACCAGGGCGGGAGGGGATTTTGGAGAGAGAATCTTGACCGGTGGATCTTCGTAGTAGTAAGTGCTGCCGGCGGTAGAGGAGCCGCCCGGGAGGAAGAGGCATGCCGGATAAGGGAGAGGAGCTTTTGAGGGATATGGAACAGACGCGAGGCGGTGAGGGCGGCCGGGAGGTGGGCCGGCTGCCGGAGAAGGTGCTGCTTGCGGTCGACGGCTCGAAGGATTCAGAGTTCGCCGCCCGTGTTGCGGCCGATCTCTGCCGGCGGAGCGGGGCCGAGCTTCAGATCGTCCACGCCTGGCAGTACATACACTCCCCCCACCTGCAGGCGTACATACGCTCTGAGCTCGAGCGCTGGGGGCGGGAGATCCTCGACGCACAGGTCAAGCTCATCGAGGAGGCTGGAGGCCGGGTGGCGAAGACGCACCTGGTGATGGGCCGTGCCTCGGAGGTGATCCTGCATGTTGCCGGGGAGATCGGCGCCGACCTCATAGTCCTGGGCGGCCGGGGTACGAACCCCATCGAGCGCTTGCTTCTGGGGAGCGTATCGGAGGGGGTCGTGTACCACGCCACCCAGCCCGTGCTGGTCGTGAGGGGAGACCGGTGGCCGCCGGGCAGGGTGGTGGTGGGAGATGACGGCTCGGAGCCGGCCAGGGAGGCGGCCGAGATAGGCACGCTCTTCGCGAAGCTTTTTGGGGTGGAGGAGGTGCTGATAAGGGCTCACCACGGGCCACCGTCGCGGATCAGAGACGTTAACGCGGAGGCGGCGCGGGGGCTCGACGAAGCGAGGCGCCACGACGAGGAGGGCCTGCTGAGGCGGGCCGAGGAGCTGGGGGAGTTGTTCGGGTTCCGCCCCAAGGCCACGCTTGCGGACGGTGAACCCGCCGCGGCTATCCTGGCCGCGGCTGGAGGGGAGGAGACGTTGATCGCCGTGGGGTCGCGCGGGTCGGGGGGAGTCCGGCGCGCGATGCTCGGTAGCGTCTCGACGAAGGTACTCCGGGCCGCGAGGGGACCCGTCCTGGTGTGTCCCGGGCGGAGGAACCTTTCGGGAAACCCCTGACGGATCGGGCGGAAGGAGGACCGAGACGCACGGTGGCCTGCCCCGACTCCGGGTGGGCAAAGCCTCCTTTGGCGTGAAGGCCTTACGCACCGTGCCCGGAGAGGAGAAGGGGTGGCCGTAGCATGCCGCATGGGAGTGCCCTCAAAACGGGCGGCGCGCAGAAGACGCCTTCCTAGTTGCCGTCGGTATGCTTCGGGAGGCTGCGGGCAATCGTGCTTGGCCCATACACGGTTTGGAAACGGTGGCCTCGCCAACCCTCTCCTTCGCCGGACCGGGTGGCGGCCGCACGCCCGCGCCTTGCCGGTCCTCTAACGGGCCGGGGCATCGTTTCTTCCGCGGGTGGGGCACGAAAAATGATCAATATGGGCTAGCCGGGGCGTCAGAATGTGTCATGCGGCGCGTGGTCTCCTCGCTTAGCCTGTGGAAGCTATCGGACACACGCCAGAGAGGAAGGCGAGCGGAAAAGCGATGAATGGCGCATCGGGCAGGGAGCTGCTGGGCGTGCTCGAGCGGCGCTTTGGAGACCGCTTCAGGCCTCACGGTGGGCATTCTGGGGTTCTCGCCACGGTGCTGCCGGCGGACGCGGATGAGGTTGGGTTTCTGGCACGCATCGCGAGCCAGCACTCCTTGAGGCTTGTCCCGGCAGGGATGGGAACGGACCCCGACCTGCCGGGGCCGGGCGAGGGAGTGCTGGTGAGCACCCGGATGCTGACCAGAATCCGGTTTCCGGATGACAAACGTAGCTGGGTGGAGGTGGAGCCGGGAGTGCTCTGGCTCGAGCTCGAGGATAAGCTTCGCTCCCTGCACCGGGCGCTCACCGTGTATCCCACGAGCGCCCCCCGCTCGACGGTCGGTGGCTGGCTGGCCCGGGACGGTATGGGGGTGGGCTCCTTCGCCTACGGCTGGCTGCGGGAGAACGTGCTCTCGGCCGAGGTGGTTCTGGCCGACGGGAGGCTGTGCACCCTCGAAGGTGAAGGTCTCGGTCTAGCAATCGGAGCGTTGGGGAAAACCGGCGTGATCGTGCGCGCTACGCTGCGGCTCCGGGAGACCACCGGGGACAGGCCCTTCGTCGCCGCTTTCGAGAGAGCAGGGGCCCTCCAGGGCGCCGTTGACTCTCTGCTGGGGAGAAAGCCTCCCCTCTGGCATCTCGGCCTGATGAACCCCCAGATGGCGGGTGCGCTGCGAGCCCGGGAGCGGTACCTGCTCTTCGGGGCCTACCCGGCGGGCGATGCGGCGGCCGAGGGGCCGCTCGCGCAGGCGCTGGGCGAAAACCGTGGCAGGCTGCTCGACGCCGGCGAGGCTTACAGGGTCTGGGGGAGCAGGTTCTTCCCCGCCGATCCCGCCCACCCGACGCCTGTCCCGGGCCGGGTGCTCGTGCCGGCTGCGCGGATCGGAACGGTCCTGG
>JADDKG010000387.1 GCA_020253895.1 Rubrobacter sp. | reverse complement strand
TCCGGAGAAGAGAGCCGGCAGAGAGCATACTATGGCGATAAAGAGGAAGAAGCCGAAGAAGACGGTGAACAGGATCTCCCCGGGAGAGCTGTAGGAGTGAACCCTGCGGTAGTGGATCATAAGCAGCCGCGAGGAGGCCGCCACCCACACCGAGAGCAGCAGCGTGATCCTGAAGAAATCCTCCCTGCTGAAGCGGCCCGCTACGAGGTCTAAGTCGTAGAGGAGAAAGTCCCGGAAGCAGAGCCAGAACCAGGCGGCGGACAGGGCCGCGCCGGATAAGAAAGCGCAGACAAGAAACCAGAATACCGGTCTTGAGAACCCTTCTCCCACCCTAAAAGCAGTATATATCCCCCGGACGGGAACAGATATCCGGCACCCATCCCGTACAATTAGCCCATGTCCACAAAGACTGTGTATGTGTGCTCCAGCTGCGGGCATGAGGAGCCCAAGTGGCTCGGGCGCTGTCCGGACTGCGGGGCTTGGAGCACCTTCGTGGAGGAGGTGCGCGGCGGGAGTAAGGCCGCGGGCTTTGCGGCCCGGGCCAGGGAGGCCGGCTCCCGGGCCTCCGCGGGGAGGACCCTCCGGCTGGGCGAGGTCGGCGCGGGGGAGGCCGAGGGCCGGATGGCCACCGGGATCGAGGAGCTCGACCGCATCCTGGGCGGAGGGCTGGTGCCGGGCTCGCTGGTGCTCGTGGGCGGCGAGCCGGGGGTGGGCAAGAGCACGCTGCTCCTGCAGGTAATGGGCAACCTCGGCGGCCGGTGCCTGATGGTGAGCGGCGAGGAGTCGCCGCGGCAGGTCGCCATGAGCGCCCGACGGCTCGGGGTTGCGGGCTCCGGGTTCGAGGTGCTTGCTGAGACCGACGTCGACGTCATAGAGGCCACCATCCTGCGCAGGCGACCGGAGGTGGTGGTGGTCGACTCCATCCAGACGCTCTACTCGCCGGAGCTGGCTGGGGCTCCTGGGGGCGTGGGTCAGGTGCGGGAGTGTGCCGCGCGTCTGATGCGGCTGGCCAAGGCCGAGGGGGTAGCGGTCATCCTCGTCGGCCACGTCACGAAGGAGGGGTCTATCGCCGGGCCCCGCGTCCTGGAGCACATGGTGGACACCGTGCTCCAGTTCGAGGGTGACCGGTTCCAGGCCTTCAGGATCCTGCGGGCGCTCAAGAACCGCTTCGGCTCGACCAACGAGGTGGGGGTCTTCGAGATGACCTCCCGCGGGATGGAGGAGGTGGAGGACCCTTCGGCGTTCTTCCTCTCCCGCCGCGAGACGGAGGTACCGCCGGGGGTGGCCACCGTGTGTCTGCTCGAGGGCACCCGCCCCATGCTGGTGGAGATAGAGAGCCTGGTGGCCCCGAGCCCGCTGGCCGTCCCCCGCCGGGTGGCCCGGGGGGTCGACGGCGGGCGGGTAAACATGCTGTGCGCGGTGCTCTCGCGCCGGGCCGGGCTTGCGCTCGGTTCCCAGGACGTCTACGTCAACGTGACGGGCGGGGTGCGGGTGGAGGAGCCGGCGGCGGACCTCGGGGCCGCGCTGGCCATAGCCTCCGCGCTGCGCGACCGTCCGCTGGAGCGCGGGACTGCCTGCTTTGGGGAGGTCGGGCTCACCGGCGACGTGCGGTTCGTGCCCGGCACGGAGCGCAGGCTGCGCGAACTGATCAAGCTCGGCTTCGATCGTATAATAATGCCGGAAGGTTCCTCCGGTGGCCCGCCGGATGGCGGCACCGTCTCCGGCAAAGGGGTCAACGTGGTAGAGGTGAGAACGCTCGAAGAGGCTGTGGCGGTGGCTTTGCTGTGAGTCCTGCGAGGAGAAAGCTGCCCGAGGAGCTCAGCCGGGCGCTGGAGCTGGTAGCCCCCGGCACCGAGCTCAGGGAGGGCATAGAGAACATAATAAGGGCCCACAACGGGGCCCTTATCGTGATCTCCAGCCCCGAGAAGCTCGAGCGGCTCGGGATCATCTCGGGCGGGATAAAGATCGAGATAGAGTTCGCCCCCATGCGGCTCTACGAGCTGGCGAAGATGGACGGGGCGATCGTGGTATCCCCGGACATCTCGACTATCCACTACGCCAACGTCCAGCTCAACCCGGACCCAAACCTGGAGTCGCGGGAGACCGGGATGCGCCACCGGGCAGCCAATCGCACTGCCAAGCAGACCGGGGATCTGGTGATCGCCGTCTCCGAGCGCCGGCGGGTGGTCACCCTCTACCAGGGCCCATACGGGCCACACGTGCTGGAGGATATCGGGGTGGTCCTCAGCAAGGCCAACTCGGCGCTGGCCACCCTGGACAAGTTCACCCGGCGGCTACGGGAGGAAGCCCGCATTCTCACCCTCCACGAGTACGACGGGGCCGTCTCGCTGCGCGAGGTGGTGGCGGCGATCAGCACGTTTGAGTACTCGGTGCGGATAGCCGAGGAGATCGAGGCCTACGTGCGGGAGCTGGGGAGCGAGGGACGGCTGGTAGAGATGCAGCTTGAGGAGGCCTTCCATGGGGTGCCGGAGCAGTACGACGCCCTGCTCAAGGACTACGTGCAGGAGGGCGTGGACGTCAAGGAGGTGAGAAAGCGCCTCTCCCAGCTCTCCCCGGAGGAACTCTCAGACCCCGTGGTGATCACCGAGCTGCTTGGCTACGGCTCGGTGGGCCAGACGGAGGACTTCTTGCTCAAGCCGCGGGGCTACCGGCAGCTGGCCCAGGTTCCGCGGCTGCCTCGCAAGGTGGCGGAGAACCTGATCAAGGAGTTCGGCTCGCTGGAGGGGCTGCTGGAGGCCTCGGAGGCCGAGCTAGACAAGGTGGAGGGTGTAGGCCAGGCTCGGGCCCGGGCGATACACCGGGGGTTGGAGCGGCGGCGGGCGCTGGAGACCAACGGCGAGGTACCCTAGTTGGCCGGCGCGGTGGCGCTGGTCCTGGCCGGGGGGATGGGCACCCGGATGGGGCGGCCAAAGCAGTTTATCGAGCTTCTGGGGCGTCCTGCGCTCTACTATACCCTGCGCGCCTTCCAGGAGGCCCCGGAGGTGGACCGGATCTACGCCGTGGGGGAGGCCAGACGCATAGAGGCGCTGGCCTCAAGGGCGGGCATCGACAAGCTCGCCGGGTGCGGGCGTCCGGGCGAGAGCCGGGCCCTCTCGGCGAGGAATGGGCTCCTGCTGTGCGGGGAGGGGGATGAGACGATCTGCCTGATCCATGACGGCTCGCGCTGCCTGGTGACCCCGCAGCTGATCCGGCGGGTCGTCCGGGCTGTAGAAGAGGGGGCGGACGGTGCGATCCCTGCGGTGCCCGTCTCGGACACCATAAAGGTGGTCGAAGGTGACCGGGTGCTGAAGACGCTCGACCGCTCCAGCCTCCGGGCCGCCCAGACACCCCAGGCCTTCCGGCTGGGGCTGCTGAGGCGGGTTTTCTCAGCGCCGGAGGAGGTGCTGGGCGCCGCCACCGACGACGCCTCGCTGGTGGAACGGGCCGGCGGGGAGGTGCGGTTGGTCCCCGGCGAGAGGACCAACATAAAGCTGACCTCGCCGGAGGATCTGGTGCTGGCCGAGGCGATCCTGGCCGCCCGCGGGCGGCGCGGGCTGCGTCCGTGAGGTCGCCGGTGGCCGCGGGCTTCAGGGTCGGGCTCGGGGTCGACGTGCACGCCTTCGCGGACCCGGCAGAGGGGCGGGAGCTGGTGCTGGGCGGCGTCAGGATCCCCTTCGGGCGCGGGCTCCGCGGGCACTCCGACGCCGACGTTCTGGCCCACGCCGTCACCGACGCGCTGCTCGGCGCCGCGGGGCTCGAGGACATCGGGCATTACTTCCCGGACACCGACGAGCGCTACCGGGACGCGGACTCCATCGCCCTGCTGCGCGAGGCGCGCGCCATCGTCGGCGAGGGTTGGGAGGTGGCAAACGTGGACGCCGTGGTGATCTGCGAGCGGCCCAAGATCCGCGAGCACCGCGAGAAGATGCGCCGGAACCTGGCCCGCGCCCTGGGGGTGGAGCCCTCGCGCGTGGGCGTCCGGGGCACCACGAGCGAGCGGCTCGGCTTCACCGGGCGGGGGGAGGGGATAGCGGCGCAGGCGGTGTGCCTGCTGCAGAGGACCGGTGACGGTTAGGGTCCGCTTCGCCCCCTCTCCAACCGGGGAGCTTCACCTCGGCGGGGCCCGTACGGCGCTCTTCAACTACCTCTTCGCCCGCCACCACGGGGGGCGTCTGATCCTGAGGATCGAGGACACCGACCGCGAGCGCAGCCGGAGGGAGTACGAGGAGCGGATCCTGGAGGATCTCGGCTGGCTCGGGCTCGCCTTCGACGAGGGACCCTACCGGCAGAGCGAGCGTCAAGAGGTCTACTCGGGGGCCGCCCGGCGCCTGCGTGAGAGGGGATTGGCCTACGAGGCGGCGGACGAGGCCGGAAGGAGGGCGCTGTACTTCCGGGCGCCACGCGGGCGGGACGGGAGCTTCCGGGATGCGCTGCGGGGGGAGGTCCGCTTCGGGGAGGTGCGGGACTTTGTCATCGTCAAGTCCGACGGATCTCCCGCCTACAATTTTGCCGCCGCCGTCGACGACATAGAGATGGGGATAACCCACGTCATCCGGGGCGAGGAGCACCTGCCCAACACCGGGCGGCAGGTGCTCCTGTACCGGGCGCTCGGGGTCCCGGAGCCGGAGTTCGTGCACCTGGGCCTTATCCTGGGCCCCGACGGTAGAAAGCTCTCCAAGCGCCACGGGGCCAGGAGCGTGCGGGAGTACCGGGAGGAGGGCTACCTGCCCGAGGCCATCCTTAACTACCTGGCGCTGCTGGGCTGGACCCATCCCGAGGGCCGGGAGGAGTTTGCGGGCCTCGAAGAGCTCGTTGCCGCGTGGGACCCCGCGCGCCTCGGGACCAGCCCGGCCCGTTTCGACCCGGAACGGCTCCTGTACTTCAATGCCCGGCACATCCGGCGGCTCCCCGCCCGTAGGCTCGCCCGGCTCGTGGAGCCGTTTCTCGCCGAGCCGCTGCCGCCGGGCCGGGAGGAGGTGGCGGTGGAGGCCCTCAGGGAGGAGATGCGCCTCCTCTCCGATGCCCCCCGCCTGCTCGGGCGCCTTCTCGGGCCGGTGGACCCCAGGGAAGCGGCCGGGCGGCTGCCCGCGGGGTCGGAGGAGGCGCTCGCTGTAGCCTCCCAGCTTCTGCGGGAGAGGTGGGTGGGAGGGCTTGAAGACGCCCGGGAGCTTCTGGCCGGGCTGCGTCAGTGGGCCCGGGAGCGGGGGATGGGGGCGCGGGAGGTGCTCCACCCGCTCAGGGTCGCCCTCACCGGGGAGGACCGCGGGCCCCGGCTGGAATATATCATTGTCCTGCTGGGACCCGAGGAGGCCCGGAAGCGGATAGAGCGGGCCAGGGAGGCTAGACTTAGAGCATGAGCGTAAAGGTGCGGGACAGCCTGAGCGGCGGCCTGGTTGAGGTCGGGGAGAACGGCCGGGTCGGCATCTACGTGTGCGGTCCCACCGTCTACAACCACATACACATCGGCAACGTGCGGGGGCATCTCTTCTGGGACGTGGTCGTACGCTACCTCCGCAGCCGCGGCTACGAGGTCAAGTTCGTCTGGAACATAACCGACATAGACGACAAGATCATAAACCGGGCCAACGAGGAGGGCGTCTCCTGGAAGGAGATCGTCCGCCGCTACACCGACTCCTTCCACGAGCGGCTGGGGCTGCTGGGGATCGGGATGCCCGACGTCGAGCCGCGGGCCACCGAGCACATCCCCGAGATGATCTCGTTGATCGAGGAGCTTATCCGCCGGGGGCACGCCTACCCCGCCCCGAACGGGGACGTCTACTACGCGGTGGAGACCTTCCCCAAATACGGCGCCTTGAGCAAGCAGCGTCCGGAGGAGATGAAGGTCACCGAGAAGGGCCAGACGGGCTACAAGCGCAACCCCCTGGACTTCACCCTGTGGAAGGCCTCCAAGCCCGGGGAGCCC
>JADDKG010000386.1 GCA_020253895.1 Rubrobacter sp. | reverse complement strand
CGGTACGTGGGGGCTAAGCCGGACCGCAAGGAGGGGTTGCAGCAGCCCATCACTCGAAGCTTCGAGCACGCCTACCGCGGGATCGTCTACGCGGTCCGCAGCCAGCGCAACATGCGGATACACGTCGCGGTGGCCGTTCTGGTGCTGCTGGCTAGCCTGCTGGTCGGCGTCAGCGCCCTGGAGCTCGCGCTGCTCCTGCTGGTTATCATGCTGGTGCTCGTAACCGAGATGCTCAACACCGCGCTGGAGTTCGCGGTGGACCTGGTGACCCGGGAGTACCATCCGCTGGCCAAGCTTGCAAAGGACATCTCAGCCGGGGCGGTTCTCGTCTCCAGCCTGGGGGCTGCTTTTGTGGGCTACCTGGTGCTGGCCGATGACCTGGGACCGCCGACCCTCGAGGTGCTTCTGGAGATCCGGCGCTGGCCCGGGCATCTGACGCTGGTGGCGCTGGGGGTGACCACGCTCGCCGTGCTCCTGCTCAAGGCGCTCACCCGCTCCCCGCACGCCTTCTACGGCGGTATGCCCTCCGGGCACGCGGCGGTGGCCTTTGCCGGCTGGGTGGCCGCGAGCTTTATAGCCGCCGAGGGGGGAGCCGGCAGGTACGCCGGGCTGGTCTCCCTCATCACCCTGCTCATGGCGCTGCTAGTGTGCCAGAGCAGGATCGAGAGCGGCATACACACCTTCTACCAGGTACTGGCCGGGGCGGTGCTTGGGAGCCTGCTATCGGTGGCGATCTTCCAGCTTCTGTGAGGGGAGGGAACTTGTACGAGACGGTGGCGGATCATGAGAGCGCGATGCGGGCGGCCCGCGAGGCCGCCGGGCGGGCATACGCCCCGTACAGCGGGTTCAACGTGGGTGCCGCGCTGGTGACCGGCGGCGGAGCGCTGTACGCCGGGTGCAACGTGGAGAACGCCTCCTACGGGCTCTCGATGTGCGCCGAGCGCAACGCGGTGGGGGCGATGGTGCTCGCGGGCGGCGACCGCAGGATAGAGTTCGTCGCGGTCCACAGCCCGCAGGTAGCCCCCTGCCTGCCGTGCGGGGCCTGCAGGCAGGTGCTGAAGGAGTTCGGATGCAGGGCGGTGGTCGTGGAGGAAAGGGGGAGGTTGCGGGCCTACTCCTTCGAGGAGATCCTGCCTAACGCCTTCGGCCCGGAGGACCTCCGGTCATGACGCCGAGGGAAGAAGAGGGCTTCCGCAGCGGGTTCGTCGCCGTCGTCGGCCGGCCCAACGTCGGCAAGAGCACCCTGATCAACCGGCTGGTGGGACAGAAGATCTCCATTATCTCCTCCCGCCCACAGACGACCCGCAGCCCGATCCGGGGCGTCCGGAACGGGCCGGGCTACCAGGCGGTCTTCGTGGACACCCCGGGCTCCCAGAAGCCGCGCGACACCCTGCGGGCGAGGATGCAGGAGCGGGTGCTCGAGAGCCTCGCCGAGTCCGACGTCGTCCTCTTCATGCTCGACGCCTCCCAGGCGAGGGAAGGGATCGGCCGCGGCGACCGGTTCGTCGCCGAACTGGTGGCGCGCTCGGAGACGCCCGCCATAGCCGCGGTTAACAAGGTGGATCTCCTGCCCCGCCGGGACGACGCCCTGCCCATAGTGGACGAGGTGAGAGAGCTTGCCGACTGGGAGGATGTTTTCCTCATCAGCGCGACCGCAGGGACCAACGTTGAGCCTCTGATGGAGGCGGTGGTGCGTCTTCTGCCGCCCGGCCCCCGGTACTTTCCCGAGGGCGTGGTCACGGACTACCCGGAGACCCTCATCCTGGCCGAGTATATCCGGGAGAAGGCGCTCGAGGTCCTCAGGGAGGAGGTCCCCCACGCCGTGGCCGTCGAGATCGACGAGGTCGAGCGCAAGGGGGACCTCACCGTCATCTACGCCATCATCCACGTCGAGCGTCCCTCCCAGCGGATGATCGTGCTCGGCAAAGGGGGCCGCACCATAAAACAGATCGGGACCGAAGCCCGCCGGGACGTGGAGCGGCTCCTCGGCACCAGGATCTATCTGGACCTGAAGGTGAAGGTTACCCCTGGCTGGCGCAGCAACCGGGGGTTCCTGGAGCGGCTGGGGTTATAATTACGGGCGTGTTGCGGGCGGGCCGGAAAAGGGGGACCCTGCTGTGGCCATGAGGGTGCGGGAGTTTGCCAAGACCATAGACCACACCCTTCTACGCCCGGATGCGACCGAGCAGGACATCGTGCGCCTGTGCGAGGAAGCGGCCCACTACCACTTCGCGGCGGTCTGTGTCCCCCCCTGCTATGTCCGCCGGGCGGCCGAGGAGCTGCGGGGGGTGGACGTTAAGGTGGCCACCGTGGTCTCCTTCCCCTTCGGGGCCGATGTCACGGCGGTGAAGGCCGCCGCGGTCCGGGAGGCCATCTCTTCCGGGGCCTCCGAGCTGGACGTGGTGATGAACATCTCCAAGTTTCTCTCCGGGGACTTCAACTACGTGGCAGACGAGCTCCTTGCGATCATGCAGGAGGTCGGGGTCGCCGCCATCAACAACGGCCTCACCGACGTGGTGGTCAAGGTGATCATCGAGACCGCCTACCTCTCGGACAAGATGAAGCGGCTTGCGGCCCAGATAGTAGCGGCCAGCGGGGCGGACTTCATCAAAACCTCCACCGGTTTTGCGCCCTCAGGGGCAACCCCGGAGGACGTCGCCCTGCTGCGCCAGGAGGCTCCGGACGCTCTGGCGGTAAAGGCCTCGGGCGGCATCCGCACCCTGCAGGACGCCCTGGACATGCTCAACGCCGGAGCCTCCCGGCTGGGCATGAGCAGCAGCGTGGCGGTGATGAAGGAAGCGGAGAGTGGCGCTCTACAGGAGTAGGGGGATAGTACTCCGCTCCATCCGCTACGGGGAGGCCGACCGTATACTGGACATCTACACCCGGGATGCGGGACTGGTCTCCTGTATAGCCAAGGGTATCCGGAGGACCCGCTCCCGTTTCGGGGCCCGCCTCGAACCTTTCTCCTGCGTGGACTTCATGGCCTACCACGGGCGGACCCTGGACACGGTCACCCAGGCGGAGTCGCTGCGCAGCTTCCGCCGCGTCCGCGAGCGCCTGGACCGCCTGGAAGCCGCCGCCGGGCTGGCCGGGGTCCTCCGGGCCCTCTCCGGCGGGACGCCGGACAGAATGACCTTTAACCTCCTCTACCACGCCCTGGACGCCCTCGAGGCGGCCGAGCGGGGCTTCGGGCTGGTGGAGGCCGCCTTCGGCCTCAAGCTCGCGGTCCTCTCCGGCTATGCCCCACGGCTGGACGGGTGCGTCGGCTGCGGGGAGGAGCCCGGGGAGGCTGCCCGCTTCGCGCCGGCCGCGGGCGGGTTCCTGTGCCGCGGATGCCGCGACGTCCCGGAGGATTCCTTCCCGGTCCCACCGGAAACCCTCGGGCGTCTGCGGAGGCTGGCCGCGCTCCCCCTCCGGGAGGCACCTTTGGAGAGCGGCCTGGAGGAGCCGCTGCGCCGGGTGGTGCGGGCCTACGTGATGGCCCACGCTCCCGGAGCACCATCGCTTGCCGGGGCCGGGCGGTCGTGAGCCCTCTCCGGGAGCTGGCCTGCGCCCGCAGCTCGGGGCGCCTGCGGCCCGAGCCCCCCGACGGCCTGCGCAACGAGTTCCAGCGGGACAGAGACCGGATAATACATGCCAAGGCGTTCCGGCGGCTGATGCACAAGACCCAGGTCTTCATCGCCCCGGACGGGGACCACTTCCGCACCCGGCTCACCCACACGCTGGAGATGATGCAGATATCCCGCACCGTCGCCCGGGCGCTGGGGCTGAACGAGGATCTCACCGAGGCAATAGCGCTGGGCCACGATCTGGGTCACACCCCTTTCGGCCACGTCGGGGAGGAAGCGCTCTCGCGGGTGCTCGCGTCCCACGGGAGGACCTTCCGCCACAACGAGCACTCCCTGCGGGTGGTCGACCGGCTGGAGAAGGATGGGGCGGGGCTCAACCTTACCATGGAGGTCCGGGACGGCATCCTGCACCACACCGGCCCCGGTAACCCCTCCACCCTGGAGGGACGGATCGTCCGGCTCGCCGACCGGATAGCCTACGTCAACCACGACGTGGACGACGCTATCAGGGCGGGTATCATCTCCGCCGATGACCTGCCCGAAGGGCCCATCTCGGTCCTCGGGGAGAGAATGAGCCGCCGGATAGACACCCTCGTGCGCGACATGGTCGCCGAGTCGGAGAGGAGGGGGGACATCTCCCTCTCCGAGCCGGTACACGAGGCCCTGCTCTCGCTCCGCTCGTGGCTCTTTGCCCACGTCTACCGCAGCCCGCGCTCCCGGGAGAGCGAGAAGGCGGCCGGCGTAATCTCCACCCTCTTCGAGTACTACCTGGAGCATCCCGCAGAGCGAGCCAGGAGCGACCCCGACCCTGTCACCGAGACCGTGGACTTCGTCGCCGGTATGACCGACCGCTACGCGCTCGCCGCATGCCGGAGGATCCTCCTCCCCAGAACCGATACCATCTTCACCTGAGGAGCACCGTATGAGGATCTCCCGCCAGAGCATAGAGGAGCTCCGCGAGGCCGCGGATATCGTGGAGGTGGCCTCGGAGTTTACCGCGCTCAGGAGACAGGGAACCCGCTTCATCGGCCTCTGCCCCTACCCGGACCATCAGGAGAAAACCCCCTCCTTCAGCGTCTCCCCGGACAAGGGCTTCTACTACTGCTTCGGTTGCTCCCGCGGCGGGGACGCGATAAAGCTCGTCGAAGACCTCAAGTCGCTGCCCTTCGCCGAAGCCGTAGCCCACCTCGCCGAACGCTACAACATAGAGCTGCGCTTCGAAGGAGGCACGCGCTCCTCCCGCGAGCGAACCGGCCGCCGCCGCGAGATCCACAAGGCCCTCGCCGCAGCGGCCGTCTACTACCACAAGACTTTATTGAGATCAAAATCTCAAGATGTGGAGGAGGCTCGCCGCTACCTGAAGGACCGCGGTTTTACTTCGTCTACTATAGAAGAATTCAGGGTGGGGTTTGCTCCGACGGGCGGAGGTTTTGTGAGGGCGGCGGAGAGGTTAGGGATAGGGCGGGGCATTCTGGATGCTGCGGGGCTTTTATCTCGCGGTGTGAGGGAGAGGTTCTCTGGTAGGATCACCTTTCCGATCTCCGACCGGCGGGGGCGGATAGCGGGTTTTGGGGCCCGGGTGCTTGGGGAGGGAGGTCCCAAGTACCTGAACTCCCCTGAGACGGAGGTTTTCGACAAGCGCAACCTGCTGTACGGCTTCCCGCAGGTGATGGAGGCGATGCGCCGGGAGCGGGCGGCGCTGGTGGTAGAGGGGTATACGGACGTGCTCATGCTGTATCAGGCGGGGGTCAGGAACGCGGCCGCAACGCTGGGCACGGCGATCACACCCTCCCATCTGCGGCTGCTCAGCGGGTATGCCGATGAGATCTATATACTCTTCGACCCCGATGCCGCGGGGGAGAAGGCGGTAGAGCGGGCTGCGGCGGCTGCCGCGGAGCTGAAGCTGGGGCTGAAGGTGCTCAGGCTCCCGGAGGACCCGGCTGATTGGCTGCGCGAGCATACGGGCGGGGAGTTTCTGGAGCTGCTTCCGGGGGCGGAGCCCGCGCTCAACTACGTGCTGCGCCGGAAGGCGGAGAGGGCTCGCTCCGCCGGCACCACAGGGAGGGCCAGGGCCCTGGAGGAGATCAGGGAGCTCCTCGGGAAGATCGAAGACCCCGTCTTCCGGCACGAGGCCCTCCGCTTCGCTTCCGAGGCGCTCGGGGTCTCACCCCACGTCCTTGCCCCGGCCAGGGGTGGCAAGGGGGAACCCCGGAGTGCGGCGTATGTGGCAGAGGCTCTGGACCCGCACGAAGAGGCAGGGCGCGACGTCCTCGCCCTCATGCTGGCGCGTCCGGATCTGGTGGCGGACCTCCTGCGGGAGGGTGTTCCGGTCGCCGGCCTCGGCTCTCCCCTGCGTATCAAACCAGAAGACTTCGCCACGGACCGCCAGGCCCGGCTCTTCGGGCTGCTGGAGGACCGCGCCGGAGCAGCTCTGGACCGCCTGCTGTCCGACGAGGAGGTTCGGCCCTTCGCGGACCTCCTCGCCTCCCTCGCCGAAGCCGGCGAGCGTCTCCAGCCCTCCTGGGCCACCGCCCGGGAGATGTGGCTCCGCCTCGGCATCCTGAGCCGCCAGCGCCAGAAGCGCCAGACGGAGGACATATCCCGCAAGGAAGCCCTGCACGCCGAGATTCGGCTCCTGGAAGAAACCCGGCGCGCCATCGCCTCCCGGCAGGCTTGAAGCACTCCCCTCCGGGCCGTATAATCCCTGTTCGCACGAAAACTTTCCCCTGTAGCTCAATGGCAGAGCATCCGGCTGTTAACCGGAGATCGG
>JADDKG010000385.1 GCA_020253895.1 Rubrobacter sp. | reverse complement strand
GGAACAGGCCGATCCCCTGCGCTGCGTTCCAGGCCAGGGTCCGGCGGAGATCCCGCAGGTTCTCCCTCACGAGCCCGCGTACCTTCTGGGCGTCCGGCAGGTTTTTGAGCCGGAGCGTGCGGTTGGTTGAGGCCCCGAGGGTCAGGTTTTGCGTCGGGTATCCCAGCCGGATCATACCGCCGGTATACCGCGCCCGCTCCCCGGACGCTGTGTGTGCGCACCCGGGATCATGGCCCGGTGAGGGCCGCCGAGAGCAGGGGGACCGCAACAACCGTGGTGCTCACCCGGAACAGGTGGGTAAAGGCCACCGCCACCAGGTCCGCCCGGGTCTCCCCGATGATCGAGAGGGTCGTCCCCATCCCGCCCGGCGCGGAGGCGAAGGCGGCCGTCTCAGAATCGAGCCCGAAGGATCTGACCAGAAGGTAGAAGGCCAGAAGCCAGGCCGAGATCTGGACGGCGTTTATGAGGAGCGCCGCGCCCGCGAGCTGGTGCAGCGTCCGGAAGAACTCCTCGTTGAGCCCCAGGCCCACCACGCCCCCCGCAAGAGCCTGGACCGCGAACTGAAAGCCCCGCTCGGGCACCGGCCCGGGCAGGAGCATCCGGGCCGCTCCCGAGCCGAGCATGCTGCCGACCACGCCGCCCGCAGGAAGCGGGGTTGCAGCAAGCCCGAGGAGCCCGCAGAAGACCCCCGCCGCCGCGATCGCCGCGAGCCGTGCCCTGCTCCCCGCATCCGACCGGACTTCTCCGGGGGACGGTGCAGCGGGGTGTTTCCTCCGCAGCCTGCCCACGAGCAGGCTCGCCACCAGGATTACCAGGAGCAGCCGCACCAGGTGGACCGCCGCCACCACGGGGCCGTTGGCCCCCTGGGAGGCCCCGATGGTCGCCATCTCCGTGAGTCCGCCCGTGGCCGCCGCGAAGAGCGCCGTCTTGAGGTGGATGCCGGTGAGGGCCGTGGCGGCGTAGGCGGCAAGAAGCCCGGAGACTAGAAACAGCGCCGCCAGAGTCGCCGCCGGAAGCAGCGCCCGGGTCCCCGAGCGCACCGCATCCCTCTCCATCCGGAACCCGACCAGCACCCCCACAAGGCACTGCAGAGCTCCCCCGAGAACCTGTGGGGTGCCGAGGTTTGGGAAGCCCATCAGACCTAGCGCAAGCCCGACCCCCGCCATGGCGCCTATAAACCCGCTTGCGGGAAGCCGCAGGGCCCTCGCTGCTGCGGCCCCCACCGCTCCGGCGGCACACAAAGAGACCGCCGCGGCCGGGCTCACCGCGGGGGCCTCCGGACACCGAAAACGCCCCCGGCACAAGGCCGGGGACGTGAGAGGCACTGCCTTTGTACCTTACTCGCCGTCTTCCAGAACGAAGGTGACCTCCATGTTTACCCGGTAACCCGTTATGTTACCGTCCTCGATCTCTACGTTGAAGTCTTTCACCCAGGCGCTAGTAACCCCCCGCAGCGTCTTCGTTGCGCGCTGGATGCCAACCCTCACCGCATCCTCAAAGCTCTCCGGGGAGATGGCGCTGATCTCTGTGACGCGGGCTACTGAAGACATCAGTCCCTCCTTCCATGCCGGGTCCCTTCCCACAAAGATATTTACCCCCGGATGGAGGTGACGAAACCTCCTATACCTTCGCGGTCATCACTGGGTCGCCGGTAGGCTTCGGGGATCCTCCCGCGGGCTCCACCGTAATCGCGATTGCCTCCGCTCCCTCCAGCGGGCGCTTTATCATGGTGGCGGTGGTCCTCTCGTCCTCCTGCGGCCTGAATAGTCCGGCGGGCAGGGGCTCGCCGTTCTTTATCACCCAGATCTGCATGGTCTTCCCCTCGGGGGCGGGGGGCATGTTCTCCGCCACGAGCACCGCCCGGTTGCCGTCTATGGCGATCACCTTCGCCTCCCCCTGCCGCAGCCCGTCCGTGGAATGCAGCGAGATCTCGCGTACCTCCGCGCCCCTGGCGGCCTGCTCGCGGAGGGTTTGGTTTGCCTGCTGCAGCTCTTCCAGCTCCGCCTGCAAGAACACGTTCCAGGAGAGGAGCCCCACCAGCAGAAGAGCCGCCGCGGCCAGCAGCATCCTCCGTCCGCCGGGAAGCGTCCGCCCGGAGGTGGATGGTTGCGCCTCCCGCCGGCGCGGGGCCTCCGCCTCGACCGCCGCGAGCACCCTCCGGCGCAGGTCCTCCGGCGGCTCTTGCTCCTCCGGGGCGAGCGAGAGCAGCGCTGAGATGGCGCACAGCTCCTCCACCTCCGGGCGCAGCTCGGGGTGCCGGGCGAGGTAAGCCTCGAACCACCGGCGCTCCTCCTCCGGGAGCGCGTTCAGGGCGTAATCTTCTTTAAGATCCTCGAACCTCTGCCGGTCCGTCTCGCTCATCGGGGTACCGCCAGATCCCTCGACTCGAAGTACTCTTTTATCTTCTTTAGCCCGAGCCGCATCCTACCCTTTACGGTGCCCAGCGGCAGCCCCAGCAGCTCGGCTATCTCTGTGTGGGTGTAGCCCGAGAAGTATGCCAGCTCAAGGATCTTCAGCTGCTCGGGCGGCAGGGTGTTCATGGCCTCCCTGACCTGCTCCCGCTGCGAGCTGCGCAGCGCCTCAGAGAAGGCCTCGCTCGGCTGGGTCTTCTCCGCCGAGGCCTCCAGCCGCTCGCGGGTGCGCAGCCGGCTCGCCTGGGTGCGGAGCTGGTCTATGCCCCTGTTGTGCAGGATCGAGAGGATCCAGGTCCTCACGCTGCCCCGCTCGGCCCGGTAGCTGCCCGCGGACCGCCACACCTTCAGAAAGGCGTCCTGCACCAGGTCCTCCGCCGCCTGACGTTCCCCCATCATCCGGTAGGCCAGGGAGTAGGCGGCCCGGCTGTGACGGTCGTAGAGGGCAGCGAAGGCGTCCGGGTCCCGCTGCTCGACCAGGGAGAGCAGGTCCTCGTCGGCCAGCAGGAGATATTTCCGCGCG
>JADDKG010000384.1 GCA_020253895.1 Rubrobacter sp. | reverse complement strand
GGTGATGGCAACGAGCCCCCCGAAAGGGGGATAACCCAGCCTCCTCAACCTCCGGAGCTCCGAACGGGCAAACGCCGGGTAGTCGTCTTCCACCGCCGCCCTGAGCACCGCGTCTTCCGGATGCCTCGTCTGTATTATGAGTAGACGATCGGTGGACTCGGCGGCCCGGTGCAGGAGCCCGAAGGCCCGCTCGCGGGCTCTGGCGGCGGCGCCGAGGAGGAGGTGGTCTGCGTCGGGGATCACCAGGCAGCCCCACCGCCGGGAGAGGATGGGCCGGGGGGTACCCACGACGACGGGGGCCTCATCCGCGTGCAGAGCGCGGCCTCCGGCCAGCAGGCCGGGGTCCGTGTCGAGGGATCGGGAGAGCTCCTGTCGCAGCCGCTCGACGGCCAGGCCGGTGGGGCTGAGGCGTCCGGAGCCGCAACTTGGGCAGCGCTCCGGGGCCGGCTGCCGGTCCCCGCAGCGGGTGCAGGACAGGGTGCCGCCGAGGGCGGATAGTGCGAGGCTACAGCGGGGGCAGCGGAGGGTGGAGCCGCAGCCGTTGCAGACCATCGCCGTGGCGTACCCCAGCCGGTACCCGATCACCCCTACCCTCCCGCCGCCCCGCAGGGCGCTCCGGCAGGCCTCGAGCGCCGTCCGGCTGAGCGGGGCCCCGGAGCCGCGCATGTCCACGATGCGCACCGCGGGCCAGCGCTCCGGGGAACGCGGCGGCACCTCGCGCAGCCCCGGGCGGCCGTAGAGCGCCAGCGAGGGGCAGCCGGCGAGAAACAGCGCGCCCCCTCCCTCCGAGGCGGCGCGCATCAGGGCTATCTCCCGGGCGTGCAGGGGAACCCCCTCGTAGCCCGGCTCCGCCCGGTGGGCCGCGTCGGGCTCGTCCACCAAGCACAGCAGCGGCCGGGGACGGCCGAGGGGGATCAGGGCGGCCGAACGGGTGCCCACCAGCACGTCGAGATCGCCGGAGGCGGCCGACCGGTAGATCGCGGACCGGGCTCTGCCCAGCTTCGCGTGGTAGGCGGCGACCGAGGCCCCTCCAGGGAGGGACCTCCGGATCGCATCGACCAGAGGCTCTATCCGCTCCACCTCCGGCACCAGCACCAGGGCCTGGCGGCCCGAGGCGGCGGCCGCGGCGGCGAGGGCCGCGGCCGCCGCCGGGTGGAAGGAGGAGGGCACCCTCCACACCCAGCCTCCCCCCTCCAGTACCCTGCGGGCCGCGACCGAGGCGGAGGGGTCCGGCTCCTCCGCGCCCAGCCCTCGCCACAGCGGTGGGGGCTCGGGGACCCGCAGGATGCGGACCGCCCCGCGGGCGGCGAGCGCCCGGAGGGTCTGGCGGGAAGCCGAGGCCTCCCGCAGCAGCTCCTCCACCCGGCACCGGCCACCGCGGCGGCGCAGGGTCTCGAGGAGCACCCGCTGGCGGGGGGCCCTGCTCAGGTCCGGCTCCGGGGAAGGAGAGAGGACCGCGATCTCGGCGGTTTCCGGTTCCGGGAGGGCGGGGATGAGTTCCAGGTGGCCTGCGGACTCCGCCTCCCGCAGCCTGCCGCCCAGGGCACGCCGGGCCGCGGCGCGGGAGACCAGCTCACCTTCCCGCCAGGGACCGCCGGGGAGGGCCCTGCGCACCCGGTAGCCGGCCACCCCCAGCCCCGGCGGCAGGGCGGCACGCAGCACCGGGGCCAGGGGAGAGGCCGACTGCTCACAAACCCGGAGGCACAGGCCCACCGTAGCCGCGGGGAGCCGGGGTTCCTCCAGAACGCGCAGGATCTCCTCCCGCGCCAGGCCGTCGTGCTCCTCCAGAAGCCCGACCACCACCCCCAGCTGCGAGCGGCCCGAGAGCGGGACGACCACCAGAGAGCCGGTGGCCACCCTCCGGCGCAGCCCCGGGGGTACGAGGTAGCTCAGAGGCGGCAGGGCGTGGGTGTTTACCAGCAGGGCGACCCGGGCAGCAGCCGGGGGGCGCGGGGAGGGCTCGTGCGCGGGCCGCAAGGGCCGCTTACAGCCCGGCCGCCCGGCGGAGCTCCTCCGCCCGGTTCGTCTCCTCCCAGGTAAAGCCCGGCTCCCGACGACCGAAGTGCCCGTAGGCCGCCGTGCGGGAGAACACCGGGCGCCGGAGGTCGAGATCCCGG
The DNA here is from genome assembly GCA_020253895.1 of Rubrobacter sp. GTDB lineage: Bacteria > Actinomycetota > Rubrobacteria > Rubrobacterales > Rubrobacteraceae > Rubrobacter_B. Next base: position 3,132 of record JADDKG010000384.1, on the reverse strand, counting down.
ATGATCGCCCCGGGCCGGAGGTCGAAGTGGTCCCGGATCAGCCGGCCGATCTTCGCCGGGTCCACCCGCGCCGTCCCGAAGGTCTCCACCATCACGCTCACGGGCTGGGCCACCCCGATCGCGTAGGCCACCTGTATCAGGCAGCGGCGGGCAAGCCCGGCGGCGACCACGTTCTTTGCCACCCAGCGGGCGGCGTAGGAGCCCGAGCGGTCCACCTTTGTCGCGTCCTTGCCCGAGAAGGCCCCTCCGCCGTGCGGGGCGGCGCCGCCGTAGGTGTCCACGATGATCTTGCGCCCGGTGAGGCCGGTGTCTCCCTGGGGGCCGCCGAGCACGAAGCGGCCGGTGGGGTTCACCAGGATCTCCGCCTGCTTCTCGTCGAAGAACTCCTCCGGCATGACCGGCCGGATCACCGCCTCGATGATGTCCTCCCGGATCTGCTTCTCCATCCCGTCCCGGTGCTGGGCCGAGACGAGAACCTTCTCCACGCTAACCGGCCGGTCGCCCTCGTAGCGGACGGTCACCTGGCTCTTGCCGTCCGGCCGGAGGTAGTCCAGCTCGCCGCTCTTGCGCACCTCCGAGAGGCGGCGGGTGAGGGCGTGGGCGAGGGTTATGGTCAGGGGCATCAGCTCCGGGGTCTCCTCGCAGGCGTACCCGAACATCATCCCCTGGTCCCCGGCCCCTATCTCGTCGATCACCTCCTCGAGATCCCGCACCTCAAGCGCCCGGTCCACCCCCCGGGCGATATCCGGGGACTGGGGGTCGATGGAGGTGATCACACCGCAGGTCGCGGCGTCAAAGCCGTACTTGGCCCGGGTGTAGCCGATCTCCGAGATCTTCTTGCGCACCACGGAGGGGATGTCCACGTAGGTGGAGGTGGTGATCTCCCCGGCCACCATGACGAGGCCGGTGGTTACCAGCGTCTCGCAGGCGACCCGGCTCATCGGGTCGTCGGCGAGGGCGGCGTCCAGGATGGAGTCGGAGATCTGGTCGGCCACCTTGTCCGGGTGCCCCTCGGTGACGGACTCGGAGGTGAAGAGGTGGGAGGCCCTCAGCCTCTGGTCATCGGCCGCGTTGTAGGCGGTGGTGTGCGCGGTCTTCTCCGCCATCTGTCTCCCGTCGCTCCCTCTCTAACCGTTTTTCGAGGACATCGAGTATGGCGCGGGCGACCTCGTCCTTCGAGGACCGGGGTACGAACCTCTCGTCGTCGGGCCCGACGATCCAGACCTCGTTCTCGTCGGCGCCGAAGCCGATGCCGGGCCGGAAGACGTCGTTGCCGACCACAAGGTCGGCCCCCTTCTCGCGCAGCTTCCGGCGGGCCTCGGAGACGGGGTCCCCGTGTGTCGCGGCAAATCCTACCACAAAGAGATGCGGGAACCTTTCCCGCACCTCCCGGAGGATGTCCGCGGTGGGCCTCAGCCGCAGGAGGTACCCGCCCCCCGCGCTCCGGCGCCGGATCTTACCGCTCACGGTCTCCGCCGGGGTGAAGTCTGAGACGGCGGCGGCCATAACGAGGACGTCGGCCCACCCGGCCCTTTGGAGAACCTCCCGGCGCATCTGCCCGACGGTCTCTACGTCCACCCAGCCCACGCCGGGCTCGGGGGTCGCGACGTTTGCGGCAACCACGCAGACCTCGGCCCCGAGGCGCAGGGCGGCCCGGGCCACGGCAAGACCCATCTTGCCGGAGGAGCGGTTGCCGATGAACCTGACGCCGTCTATGGGCTCGCGGGTACCGCCGGCGGTGACGAGCACCCGCAGCCCCGAAAGCGGCCCCCCGAGCGCGGCGAGGAGGCGGGCGAGGATCTCGCCGGGCGGCGCCATCTCTCCCCCCTCGCCCCCGACCACGAGAAACCCCCGGCGCTCTATGAGGTTGAGGTTGTCCCGGACGGCGGGGTGGGAGGCGGTGTCCGGGTCGAGCTGGAGGGCGACGAGCACGCTCCTCACCCCGGCAGGGGGGAAGGAGAGCCCCCGCGCCAGCCGGGCGAGGGTCCCGGAGCCGGCCGGCGCGTAGAGCGCCGCCGCGGGAGCGGAGGAGGGCCTCCCTACAACGGGGGCGTGGGGCGCAAAGGAGGCGGGCCCGACGAAGTGCCGGGCCCGCTCCTCCAGGACCACCTCCACCCGGTGTCCGGCCGCGGCGAGGCCGCGGGTTATCTCCGGGACGGCGAGCGCACCCGGCCCCGGGCCGACGAGGCAGGCGATCAAGCGGCGCCCTGGTCCTCCTTCTCCTCGGTCTGCTCGTGCGACTCCGCCGCGGTGGACGCCTCGCCGGACCCGCGTCCGGGCTCCCTGAAGCCGATCTTCAGCTTGCCGGCCCGCAGCTCCTCTATGGCGATGGTGAGAGGGTGCTGGGAGCGGGTGTGCACCTGGGGACCGGGGATCCCCAGCGACTCGTTGAGCCCCAGCGTTGCGGTGTACTCGTTTATCTGGCGGGCCCGCTTGGCGGTGGCCACGACCAGCCCGTAGCGGGAGTCGACCTTGTCAAGAAGCTCCTCTATCTTCAGCTCGTTCAGCACGGCTCTCCTCCTGCGACTATCCTGCGCATTATCTCTATCATCTCCTGCTTAGCCCGCTCGTAGTCGTCGTTGACGACCTCGCAGTCGAACTCGTCCCGGGCGGCCACCTCCTCCACGGCGGTGGCCAGCCGCTGCTCCATGGCGTCCTCGCTCTCGGTGGCCCGGCCCTCGAGGCGGCGGCGGGTCTCCTCGAGGGAGGGCGCCCGGACGAAGATCATCACCGCGTCCGGACGCTTCTGGCGAACCTTGCGGGCCCCCTGCAGCTCTATCTCCAGTATCACGGAGAGGCCGCTCTCCAGGTACTCCTCGACCCGGTGGGCGGGGGTCCCGTAGAGGTTACCGGAGTACTCGGCCCACTCCAGGAACCGCCCCTCCCGGATCCAACGCTCGAACTCCTCCCGCGAGAGGAAGATGTAGTCCCGGCCGTTGACCTCCCCGGGGCGCGGGGGCCTGGTGGTGGCGGATACCGAGTAGGCGAGCTGGGGGACGGCGTCGAGCGCCGCCCGGATGAGGGTGGACTTCCCGGCCCCCGAGGGGCCGGAGACGACGATCAGCCTCCCCCGCCGCACCCCAGCACCTGGATCAGACGGTCCCGCTGGCCGTGGGTGAGGCCGACGAGGGT
>JADDKG010000383.1 GCA_020253895.1 Rubrobacter sp. | reverse complement strand
CGGCAGCTACTCGGAGGAGATGGAGAAGGAGGCTGCCTGAGAGAGCCCTCTTCCCCGACAAGGTAGGGAGCAACCTGCGGGCGGACCGCTACACGCGGTCCGCCCGCACTATAAGACGCCGGTCGAAGGTGGGGATGGGGGTGCAGGTCTGCAGCGTCACCATGTCGCGGCCGCGTACCCGCCCCATTACCCAGGAGTCGCGGGGCCCGACGACGAACTTCTCGGTGACCTCGTACTCGTAGCGACGTCCCCGGCGGTCCTCCAGAACGACCCTGTCGCCCCGCTCCAGCTCGTCGAGGCGGTAGAAGATCAGGCGGCTCCCCGTCCCCGGGTAGCCCAGCCGGTGCCCGGCGAGGTAGACGTTGCGCTCCGGGGTCTCGCTCCAGGGCAGCGAGGTCTCGGGGACGTGGATTACGCCGCTGTCGAGAGCCCACTGCGCGTCGGTGTTCCAGACGGGCGCCCTGTATATGCCGATGGCCTCTATGGTGAGTGCCAGTATGGCGCCGGGAGGAAGCCGGTAGCGCCGGGGCCCAGCGGCGGCCTCAAGCTCGCGCCCGGTGGGCATGGGCCAGTCGGCACGTGCCACGGGGAGGCTGCCGGGACCGTCGGCCGGCGGCTTCCGAGGCCCGGGCCGCCCGTCCTGGGGGGCCATCCCTGGCTCCCCCTGGGCGGCCGCATGCTGCGGCGGGACTCTCTTCCGGCCCCCCGACTCCTCCTGCGTGCCCTCCACCCGGGGAGCCGGGCCCCCGGGCCTGGGGCTCACCACGGCCACAGGCCGCTCACCTCCCCCGGGCCCACCCGCGCTCTGACCGCGGGCGGGACCGTCGCGCAGGGTTAGGGCGGCCAGGGAGAAGGCGGCGGCCCCGACGAGCAGGGCCGCCACCAGAAGCGCAGCCCCGAGCCGCAGAAGAGGGTCGTCTCCGAAGCTCCTTCTCAGCGGCGGCGCACCAGCAGGAGGAGACCGGTCGTTACGAGAAGCGCCCCGGCGAGGAGCGCCGCGGGGTGCGCCCCGCCCGTCACCGGGAGCACCTTGGAGGGTATGGTGTCGGCGAGCACCTGGCTCTGCATCTCCTCCAGGCTCTGCTGCTCATCCTCGTCTCCGGTGGGGGCTCCGTCCGTGTCGGCCTGGCCGCCGTCTTCCTCCTCCTGGGGGGTCTCGCCGGTATCCTCCTGTCCGGGGCCGCCCCCGCCGGCGCCTATGTCGCCCGCCGCCTGCAGGCAGTTCTGCACCGCACCGACCGAGATGCCGAGCTTCTGGGCTATCTGCGCGGCGGCGGCAGCGCTCACGTCTCCGGAGACCGCCCCGGCGTCCCCGGTGTTCAGCTGCTCGGCAGCCGCCGCGACCACCTGGTCGCAGTCCTGGTATTGGATCTGCACGTCCCCGGCGGTCGCTGTGGCCCCACCGTCCCCTCCCCCGTCTTCCTCCTGGGCCAGCCCGGGCCCCACCACCGCAAACAGCAAGACCGCGGCGAAAACAAAGAGCCCTACAACCCGGCACGCCATACTCCACCCTCCCTCTCACCGGTACTCCGTCGCCCCGCCGGGCGCGGGGCGCAACACTGGTTGCATGATAAACCCCTCCGCACCGCCGGTCCACACTGCCCCGTGTAGCCTGCGGCAAACATTCCGGGCTCACGGGGGCTGGTATGCTTAGTTTTTGGGCGGCGCGTACGTACGAACCTCACACACCGGAAGGAGCTGGCAGGAAGATGAAGAGGCTCAAGAACACCGACCCGGCCCACGACGTTCTCGGCTACGAACGCCAGCCGCTCGACGCCATCTTCAACCCCGAAACCGTCGCTGTCATCGGTGCCACCGAGCGGCCCGGCAGCGTGGGCCGGACTGTGATGTGGAACCTGATCTCAAACCCCTTCGGGGGGACGGTCTTCCCGGTCAACCCCAAGCGGGCCAACGTGCTCGGGATAAAGGCCTACCCCAGCATCGCCGAGGTGCCGGAGAGGGTGGACCTCGCGGTCATCGTCTCCCCAGCCCCCACCGTGCCCGGCGTCGTCCGGGAGTGCGCCGAGGCCGGCGTGCGGGGCGCGATCATCATCTCCGCCGGCTTCCGGGAGACCGGCCCGGAGGGTGAGGAGCTGGAGCGCAGGGTGCTGGAGGAGGCCCGCCGGGGCAGGATGCGGATAATCGGCCCCAACTGCCTCGGGGTGATGAACCCCAACACCGGCCTCAACGCCACCTTCGCCGCCGGGATGGCCCGGCCGGGCAGCGTGGCCTTCCTCAGCCAGAGCGGGGCGCTGATGACCGCCATCCTGGACATGAGCTTCCAGGAGAACGTGGGGTTCTCGGCCTTCGTGAGCGTCGGCTCCATGCTCGACGTGGGGTGGGGGGACCTCATCTACTACCTCGGCGGCGACCCGAAGACCAGGAGCATCGTGATCTACATGGAGTCGGTGGGCGACGCCCGGTCCTTCCTCTCGGCGGCCCGGGAGGTGGCCCTCACCAAGCCGATCATCGTCATAAAGGCCGGCAGGACCGAGCAGGCGGCCCGGGCCGCCGCCTCGCATACCGGCTCGCTCACCGGCTCCGACGAGGTCATAGACGCCGCCTTCCGGCGCAGCGGGGTGCTCAGGGTGGAGAGGATCTCAGACCTCTTCAACATGGCCGAGGTGCTCGCCAAGCAGCCCCGGCCCAAGGGCCCGCGCCTGACGATCGTGACCAACGCCGGGGGGCCGGGCGTGCTGGCCACGGACGCCCTGATCCGGAGCGGCGGCCGCCTCGCCGGGCTCTCCGAGGAGACCCGCCAGGCCCTCGACGGACTTCTGCCCGCAGCCTGGAGCCGCGGCAACCCGATAGACGTGCTGGGCGACGCCGACCCCGAACGCTACGCCAAGACCCTTGAGACGGCCGTCAAGGACCCGGAGAGCGACGGGATGCTGGTGATCCTCACACCCCAGGACATGACCGAGCCCACGGCCACCGCCGAGGCCCTCACCCCCTACGCAAGGGGCACCGGCAAGCCGGTGCTCGCCAGCTGGATGGGCGGGCCGGAGGTCGCGGCGGGCGTCTCGATCCTCAACGGGGCGGGCATCCCCACCTTCGACTACCCGGACACCGCAGCCCAGACGTTCACTAACATGTGGCGCTACACGTACAACCTGCGCAGCATCTACGAGACCCCGGAGCTGGCCACCGACGACGAGACCATAGACCGGGAGGCGGCCTCCCGCATCATCCGGGAGGCCCGGAAGGCGGGAAGGACGCTGCTCACCGAGTACGAGTCGAAGCTTCTCCTCTCGGCCTACGGCATCCCAACGGTCGAAACCCGGGTGGCCCACAGCCCCGACGAAGCCGCCGCCCACGCCTCGGAGCTCGGCTACCCGGTGGTCCTCAAGCTCCACTCGGAGACCATTACCCACAAGACCGACGTGGGCGGGGTGCGCCTTGGTCTTCGCAGCGAGGAGGAGGTGCGCCGGGCCTACCGGGAGATGGAGGCGGCGATCGGCGAGGGGTTCGACGGGGCCACGGTGCAGCCCATGGTCAACCTCGAAGGGTACGAGCTGATCCTCGGCAGCAGCCCCGACCCGCAGTTCGGACCGGTGATCCTCTTCGGCTCCGGCGGCCAGCTGGTCGAGGTCTACCGCGACCGGGCGCTGGCCCTCCCGCCCCTCACCACCACCCTCGCCCGGCGCACCATGGAGCGCACCCGGATCTACGAGGCCCTGAAGGGGGTGCGCGGCAGGGATCCGGTGGACCTCCGCGCCCTGGAGAAGCTCGTGGTGCG
>JADDKG010000382.1 GCA_020253895.1 Rubrobacter sp. | reverse complement strand
CCCGGTCTACGGCGGCCCCCGGCAGTTTCTCGCGGCCTTTCCCCTCTGGGCGGTCTGCGCCGGGGTGGGGCTCGGGTGGCTCGCGGGGAGGCTGCGCTCTCCTGCCCCCGCCGGGCTGCTTGCCGCCTACGTCGCGCTCGCGCTCCCCGGGATACTCTGGACCGGGTTGCAGAACTCGCTCGAGTACTACGGGGAGACAGTCGGCCTCATACCGGGGGCGCGGGCTCTGGGCTTCGAGACCACCTACATGGCCGACACCTACCGGCCCGCCGTGCGCTGGCTCAACCGCAACGCCCCGGAGGGGGCGACCGTCTACGTACAGGCCGGGACCTACCCCGTCGCCGAGAGCTACCGGCGCACGGGCGAGCTGCGCCGGGATTTGCGCCCGGCCTACCTGGCCCCCATAGCCGTGGAGAAGTACGTCTACGACCGGAAGGTGAGGGAGGGCTCCTACTTCATCTTCCTGCCGCGCCAGTCGATATACACCAACCAGATGCTCGCCCTGCAGGAGAAGGAGCCGCTCTACGCCTACGAGAAGGGTGGCGTGCCGCTCGTAATGGTCTACTCCGGCGACGACGTGCGGGAGACCCTCGGCATCCGCGGCGCCCCGGAGCCCCGCGACCCGGGGCCCGCAAACGCCCTCCTCGCCGGCGGGGGAGTGGTTGCGCTGGCCGCCTTTCTGGCCGGTGCGGGGAGGCGCCGGAAATAGATAGCCGCCGGGCAGGGGGCGGGGAAGCGCCTCCGCCGGAGGAAACCTTTCCGGGGGTGGGGGCGTATACTTACCGGTGATGGAGTACGCATCCACCACGGCTCTCGGCGGCTGGCGGGCAAGGCTCAAAAACCTCGCCGTCCGGCACGAGGAGCTTGAGGACAAGGAGCTGGTCGCCCGGACCCTGGCCGGGGACATGCGCTCCTACGAGGAGCTGGTCCGCCGCTACGAGCGGCTCGTGGCCAGCCTGCTCTACCCCTACGCCCGGCGGGAGATCTCGGTGGAGGACCTGGTCCAGGAGACCTTCCTGCGGGCCTACGACCGGCTGGAGACCTTCAACCCGGACTACCGGTTCAAGACCTGGCTGCTCGCGATCGCCAACAACCTCGGCGTGGACACCCTGCGCCGCCGGCGGGAGGTCGTGGAGTTTAACCACGAGATACACGCCGGGGAGGCCGGCGGCCCGGAAGCCGCCGCGCTCAGCGCGGAGCGGGCCGAGAGCCTCAGGGAGGCGGTGCTCTCGCTGCCCGAGCAGTACAGCGTCCCGCTCATGCTGCGGTACGGCGAGGAGATGAGCTACGCCGAGATAGCCGAGGTCATGGGCCTCAGCGTTCCGGCGGTGAAGAGCCGCCTCTTTAGGGCCAGGAACATGCTGGCCGGCCGGCTGGAGGGGGAGCCGGGATGAGAGGCTCCCGGGGCGGCTGCGACCCCCGGCTTGTGTTCGAGCTGGCCGAGGGTGCCCTGGAGCCGGGAAGCCGCCGGCAGGTGCTCTCGCATCTGGAGTCCTGTCCCGGCTGCCGCGCCCGGTACGAGCGCGAGCGGCGGCTGAGCGAGCGGCTCCGGCAGGCCTCCGTCCCTCCGGCGGGCTCGGTGTGCCGGGAGGTGGCCATGGAGCTTCCGACCCGTCCGGCGGAGGTCCGCTTCGCGTGGGTGTTTCTCTGCCTTGCGGTGCTCCTCGCCGACGGGGCGGCGCTGGTGCTAACGGGCGTCAACCCGCTGGTCTTTGCCTCCGGTCTTCTGGGGCTCTTCTGGGCGGTGGCCTCGGGGCTTGCGACCGCGGGACGGGTGCTGGTAGAGGCCGCCGGGGCCGCGCTCCTCGTGGCGCTCGCCGCGGGGGCGCTGGCGGACCTTCTGGTGGCCGCGATCGTGATCTCGGCCCGCCGCCGGTCCCGCCAGGCATGAGCCTCTCCCTGCGCCCGGCCGCGCCCCTGGCGCGGCCGATACTGGTTGGTCTCGGGGTGCTGCCGCTTCTCGTGCTGTATCTGCTTCTCTGGCCGGCGAGCGCCCGCGCGGGCGAGCGGCACGTGGTGGGGGACGTGGTGGTCGGGCCCGAGGAGGTCTCGCCGGGGGTGACCAGCGTCGCCGGCGACGTGGAGGTGCTCGGTACCGTGCGGGGGGATGTGGGCTCGGTTGTCGGTGATGTGCTCGTCTACGGGCCGGTGACGGGGGATGTGGAGTCCAGCTTCGGCAACGTGGACGTGCGGGCCCCGGTGGGCGGGGATGTGGAGGCCGGCTTCGGCGACGTCTACATAAACTCGCGGGTGGCGGGCGATGTGGACGTGGAGCGGGGGAACGTGGAGCTCGGTCCCCATGCTCGCATAGGGGGTACCCTGCAGTCGGGGAGCGGCAGGATCCTCCCCCACCCCGAGTCCTACGTGGAGGGAGGGACGGTCGCGGGCATGGTCCCCGGCGGGGAGGAAGAACCGGAGTCCTTCGGCCTGCTGGGGATCACGGGCTGGCTCTTCGGCGCGCTGCTCTTCGCCGCGTGCAGCGCGCTGGCCGCCGTGCTCGCCCCCCGGCCGCTGGCGGCCGCGGCCCGCAGGGTGGGGGAGGCGCCGGTCTGGTCCTTCGCCGTGGGGGTCGGGTCGGTGCCGGCCGCCATCGTCCTGTCGGTGGTGCTGCTGGTCTCCGGGATAGGCATCCCGGTGCTCCTGCTCTTCGCCCCCGCCTACCTGTTCCTGTTGCTCTTCGGGGGCGTGGTGGCCGCCTTCTTTATCGGCCGGCGGCTGGTCGTGGCCACGGGGAGGTACCGGGTAGGCAACGCGTTCGCGGCGGTGGTGGGGGCCCTTCTCGTCTCCGGGGCTTTCCTGATCCCCTACGGGGGCATAATCTCCTACGCGCTCGCCCTGCTGGGGACGGGGGGAGCGCTGCTCGCCCTCCTCTCCCGCCTG
>JADDKG010000381.1 GCA_020253895.1 Rubrobacter sp. | reverse complement strand
GAGATGGAGGGCGCTAGTAGATGGCGATACTCGCAGACGAGAACACGCGGCTTCTGGTCCAGGGCATAACGGGCCGCGAAGGGGCCTTCCACACCCGCAGGATGCTCAAGAGCGGCACCCGGGTGGTCGCCGGGGTGACGCCGGGAAAGGGAGGGCAGGACTTTGAGGGGGTGCCGGTCTTTGATACCGTCTCCAGGGCGGTCGGGGAGACGGGGGCGAACACCAGCATCATCTTCGTCCCGGCCCCCTTCGCCGCCGACGCGGTCTACGAGGCGCTCGACGCCGGCATCGGGGTGGTGTGCTGCATCACCGAGGGGGTGCCGGTACACGACATGATGCGGGTGACCGACTACCTCCACCTCCGGGGCGCCACCCTCATCGGGCCCAACTGCCCGGGGATCTTCTCCCCCGGCAAGGCCAACGTCTCCATCATGCCCGCCGACATCTTCACCCCCGGCGGTGTCGGGGTGGTCAGCCGCAGCGGGACGCTGACCTACCAGATCGTCAACGAGCTCACCCAGATCGGCCTCGGCCAGAGCACCGCGGTGGGCATCGGCGGGGACCCGATCATCGGGACGGACTTTATCGAGGTGCTCGGGAAGTTTGAGGCGGACCCGGAGACCGAGTGCGTGGTGATGATCGGGGAGATCGGGGGCAACGCCGAGCAACGGGCGGCGGAGTACATAAGCTCCGAGATGGAGACACCGGTGGTAGCCTACATAGCGGGCTTTACCGCCCCCGAGGGGAAGACGATGGGCCACGCCGGGGCCATCGTCTCCGGCGGGGAGACCACCGCCCAGGCGAAGAGCGAGGCGCTGCGTAAGGCGGGCATCCCGGCCGCGAAGAACCCCTCGGAGGTGGCGCACCTGGTGGCCGAGGCGCTGGGCCGGAAGCCGTAAAGGTCCCCTAAAAGCCCCAGCTTCGGGCGGCGCGGTGCTTCCCCGCCCCTCAGCGGCGAGGATCATAGCGCTGGCCTTCGCGGCGTTTATCGCCGCGGGGGCCGCGCTCCTCAAGCTCCCCGCGGCCAACAACGGCCTCTCCTGGGAGGACGCGCTGTTCATGTCGGTGAGCGCGGTCACCGTCACCAGCCTCCAGTCGGTGGACCCGGCCACCGCCCTCACCCCGCTAGGGCAAGCGCTGCTGGCCGGTCTGGTACAGGTCGGGAGGCTCGGGATCATGACGGTCACCACCGTCGCCGCCCTGCTCGTGGGCTACCGGCTGGGTTTCAGGGAGCTGCTGCTCCTCCGGGAGGAGCTGGCGAGCCCCGAGGCCCCGCGCAGCGTGCTCCGGCTCGCCGGGCAGGTGGCGCTAATAACCGCGCTGGTAGAGCTCTCCGGGCTGGCGGTCCTCGCCGGGCGCTTCCTGCTCCTGGGCTACGGCCCGGCCGAGGCCCTGGGCTACGCCACCTTCAACGCCATCGCCGCCTTCTGCAACGCGGGCTTTAACGTCTTCGAGGGGGGGCTCGCGCCCTTCGCGGGCGACTGGGCGGTGAACCTCGCGCTGGTCTACCTGATCCTGGCCGGGGGCCTGGGGTTCCCCGTTCTGGCGAACCTCTTCCGCTACCGCCGGATGCGGCGGCTCACCCTCCAGTCCCGCCTGGTACTCGTGACCAGCGCGCTCCTCGTGGCGGTCGGGGTGCTCAGCGTGGCGCTGCTGGAGTGGAACAACCCACAGACCCTCGGCGGAAAATCCCTCCACACCCGCCTGCTGATGTCCCTGCTGCAGGGGGTCACCCCCCGGACCGCCGGATACGCCACCGTGGACTACGCCGAGATGCGCGACCCCACCCTCGCAATCCAGACAGCGCTCATGTTCATCGGGACCGGTCCCGTCTCCACGGGCGGCGGCATCAAGGTAACCACGCTCGCCCTGCTCTTCCTGATCGTTCTCGCCCAGGTGAGGGGCCGGGAGGAGGTCTCTGCCTTCGGGAGGACCGTCGGGCGGACGGTCATCGCCCGCAGCCTCGCCCTCCTCTCGCTCGCGGCGCTGCTCGTCGGCGGCTCCTCCGTGGCGCTCATGATCCTGGAGGGCGTCCCCTTTCTCCCGGCCGTCTTCGAGGTCACCTCGGCCTTCGGCACCGTGGGCCTCTCTCTAGGCCCTCCCCCGGGGCTCTCATCCGAGCTGGGGTGGTCCGGTAAACTACTGCTTGAGCTGGTGATGTTCGCCGGGAGGCTCGGCCCCGTCACGGTGGCCCTGGCCCTCAGCGAGCGGAGCCGGCCCCAGCGGTACGGCTACCCGGAGGAGGACATAGCCATAGGATGAGCCGGCAGTTCGCGGTGATCGGGCTCGGCAGGGTGGGCGCCTCCATGGTGGAGACCCTGCTGTCCCTGGACCACGAGGTGCTCGGGATAGACAGCGACCGCGACCTGGTGCAGGAGCTCGCCGGGGAGCTGCCGCGGGCCGAGCTGGTGGTGGCCGACGCCACCGAGGCTGCGGTCCTGCGCGATCTGAACCTGGAGCAATTCGACGGGGTGGCGGTGACCATCGGGGAGAAGCTGGAGGCGAGCATCCTATGTACCGCCATCCTCAAGGAGATCGGGGTGCCGCTGGTGGTGGCCCGGGCGTC
>JADDKG010000380.1 GCA_020253895.1 Rubrobacter sp. | reverse complement strand
ATCTGGAGTACCTCAGGGACGTGGAGTCCAGCGTGCTCGCCATCGCCCTCCGCAACCACATGGGCCTGGACGTCTTCTCCACCAACACCAGGCTGGAGAGGCGTCGGCTGGGCCGCCGGCGGGCCGGGGAGCGGCTCATCGTGGACTTCGCCTTCGAGAGGCTGCCACTGAGGCACGGCACCTACAGCGTGAACGCGGGCATCCTCGACGGCTCGAACAGCAACATCCACCTGGACTGGGTGGACGTCGCGGCGGCGTTCAACGTGGAGCGACCCGGGAACCGCGGCGCCATCCCCGGCCTCTTCCACATCCCTGCGGAGGTGAGGATCCACGAGCCGGATGCCCCAGGGGAAGAAGGGGGCTGAGCCCGTGGCCCGCGTGGCCGTGATCGTCCCGAACTGGAACGGCGCGGGCCTGCTGAAGGGCTGCCTGGCCTCCCTGCGCCGGCAGACCTTCCGGGACTTCGAGACGCTGGTCGTCGACGGCGGCTCGGAGGACGGTTCGGCGGAGCTGGTGCGCGCCTCCTTCCCGGAGGTGCGCCTTCTGGAGCTGGGGGAGAACCGGGGCTTCGCCGCGGCGGCCAACGCCGGGATCCGGGCCTCCCGCGCGGAGCTCGTCGCTCTCCTGAACAACGACACCGAGCAGGACCCCGGCTGGCTCGGGGCGCTGGTGCGCGCCGCCGACGCCCACCCGGAGGCCGGGATGTTCGCGAGCAAGCTGGTGGACTTCCGCGACCGGCGCTACCTGGACGGTGCGGGGGACGCGATCCGGCTGAGCGGCTTCCCCTACCGGCTCGGCCACGGCGAGCGGGACCGGGGCCAGTTCGACCGGCCGGCCTACGTCTTCGGGGCCTGCGCGGCGGCGGCCCTCTACCGGAGGAGGATGCTGGAAGAGATCGGGCTCTTCGACGAGGACTTCGGCTCCTACTGCGAGGACGCCGACCTCTCCTTCCGGGCCCAGCTCGCCGGGCACCGCTGCCTGTACGTCCCCGGGGCCGTCGTCTACCACCTGGGGAGCGCCTCGACCGGGGGAAAGAGGAGCCCTACCGCGACCCGGCTCGGGACGCGCAACAGCCTGCTCCTGCTGGCGAAGAACCTGCCGCTGCCGGTGGTCCCGCACCTGCTGCCGTTCTTCCTGGCCGGGCAGGCGGCAAGGCTGCTTACGGCGGCCTCCACCGGCACCCTGCTCCCGCACCTGGAGGGGCTGGCCGGGGCGGCACGGATGCTACCGGCGGCGCTCGCCAAGCGGCGAGGGATACAGGCCACCCGCAGGGTCTCCGGGGCAGAGGTGCGCCGCCTGCTGCGCGCCTCCTCACTCGATGCGGCCGTGAGCCTGGCACGCAGGATAAGGGATCACGCGCTCCGCGGCGGCTGAGGGCATGCGCTTCTCGGCCGTCATCGTCAACTACGCCTCCTGGCCGCTCACCCTGGGGTGTATCGCGTCGCTGCGGGCCGCGGGCGGAGAAGAGGCGGAGGTGCTGGTGGTGGACAACGGCGGAGGGGATCCGCCGGAGCTCCCGCCGGGGGTGCGCCTCATCCGCAACGCCCGCAACGAAGGCTTCGCCCGGGCCTGCAACCGGGGTATCGCCGCCTCCGGCGGCGAGATCCTGCTCCTCATCAACCCGGACGCCCGGGTGCTCCCGGGCTTCTTCGAGCGGGCAGCCCGGCTCTTCGCCGCCGACCCCCGTCTCGGGATAGCCGGTCCCCGGATAACCGGCGAGGACGGAAAGCTGCAGCTCTCCGCCCGCCGGGAGATAACCCTCGCCTCGGGCCTCGTGGGCCGCACCTCCCTCCTCACCCGCCTCCTCCCCGGAAGCCGGCTGGTCAGGGAGGAGTTCCCCGCCTCCGCCGACCCCTCCCGCCCGGCCGAAGTAGACTGGGTCTCCGGGGCCTGCATGCTCGTCCGCCGCCGGGCGCTGGAGGAGGCGGGGCCGCTGGACGAGAGATTCTTTATGTACTTTGAGGACGCCGACCTCTGCCGCCGGGTCCGGATGCGCGGCTGGCGCGTCCGCTACGAGCCGGAGCTCGAGGCCGTCCACAGCGCCGGGGGCTCGAGCCACGACCGTCCCCGCGCGGTCTGGCTGCTGCACAAGAGCGCCTTTCTCTACCACCGGAAGCACGGCCCCCGAGGCCCGTTTGGCCTCTTGGATCTTCTCGTCCTCTTCGGGCTGGTGGCGCGGGCGCTGGCTAAGTTGGCCGCCGGCCTGGGAAGGAGCGGCGGCTAGTAGCGGGGGAGGTGCCCGGGCGGCATCTCCCGCAGGGCCGGGGCGGCACGGTCCTTCTCGGAGAGCACCGGCTCCCCGACCGGCCAGTCTATCCCGATCTCCGGGTCGCTCCAGAGCACCGTCCTCTCGCACTCCGGGGCGTAGTACTCGGTGCACTTGTAGAAGAAGAGGGCAGCCTCGCTGAGCACCACAAAGCCGTGGGCGAAGCCGGGGGGGATGTACAGCTGGCGCTTGTTCTCCTCGGAGAGGGAGAGCCCGGTCCACCTCCCGAAGGTCGGCGAGCCCCGCCGGACGTCGACCGCCACGTCGAAAACCTCTCCCCGCAGCACCGAGACCAGCTTCCCCTGGCCCTGCGGGTGCTGGAAGTGCAGCCCCCGCAGCACCCCCCGCCGCGAGAAGGAGAGGTTGTCCTGTACGAAGCCCTCTGGCAGCCCGGCCTCCCGGTAGCGGCGCCCGTTGAAGCTCTCCATAAAGAAGCCCCGCTCGTCCCCGAAGACCTGGGGCTCGACCACCAGCACCCCGGGCAACTCCGTCTCCAGCACCCTCACACCACGAACTCCTCGCTCCGGAGCAGCTCCAGGAGGTACTGACCGTAGCCGTTCTTCCGCATGGCGGCGGCCAGCCTCTCCAGCTGCGCCGCGTCGATGTATCCTCGGCGGTAGGCGATCTCCTCCGGACACCCTATCTTGAGCCCCTGCCGCACCTCCAGCGTCTCTATGAAGTTGCTCGCCTGCTGGAGCGACTCGTGGGTCCCGGCGTCCAGCCACGCCATACCCCGGCCCATCAGCTCCACCCGCAGCTGCCCGAGGCGCAAGTAGGCCACGTTCACGT
>JADDKG010000038.1 GCA_020253895.1 Rubrobacter sp. | reverse complement strand
GGATAGCCACCGAGATCTACATAATGGCGATCTTCGCCATGAGCCTCGGCCTGATCATAGGCTACGCCGGGCTGATCTCTTTGGGGCACGCCGCCTTTTTCGGGGCCGGGGCCTATACCGTGGCCCTCCTGGGCGAGCGCATCTCCAACACCTACGCGCTGGTGGCGGCCGCGGTGGTCGTGGCGGCGCTGCTGGCCTGCGTCTCCGGGGCGCTCTTCTTCCGCTCCACGGGGGCGTACTTCCTGATGCTCACGTTGGCCTTCGCCCAGGTGCTCTTCGCCGTAGCCTTCCAGGCCGAGTCGGTCACCGGCGGCAGCGACGGGATGGGGGTGACCGACGTCCCGGATCTGGGGTTCGGCGAGATCTCCGGCGAGCTCGGCCTCTACTACCTGATGGGCGGGGCCTTCGTTGCCTGCTACGTGCTGCTCAGGCTCTTTGTCTCCTCGCCCGCCGGCAGGGTGGTGAAGGGGATCATGGAGAACGAGCTCCGGATGCGGGCCCTGGGCTACAACACCTTCTCCTACAAGCTCTTTGTCTACACCCTCGCCGGCGGGGTCGCCGGGTTCGCCGGCGCCCTCTACTCCTACTTCAACCTCTACGTCACCCCGGACCTGCTCGGCTGGGTGTTCTCCGGGCAGGCCCTGATCATGGTGATCGTGGGCGGCACCGGCACCCTGCTGGGCCCGGCCGTAGGGGCGGCCTTCTTCATCGTCGTGCGTAACTACGTGAGCTTCTACACCGAGTACTGGGCGCTTATCATGGGCCTGATCTTTATCTTCTTCGTCCTGCTGGGCAGGGGCGGGATCGTCCACCTGCTGCAGGCGGCGGGGCGGCGCCTCTTCGCCTCCCGGGGGCCGGGGCCCGCTTCCGGGGAGCCTGCCGCCGGGCCGGCGAGGGAGAAGACGCCGTGAGCCTGCTCGCGGTGGAGAAGCTGGGCAAGTCCTTTGACGGGCTGCGGGTTCTCAAGGACGTCTCGTTCGCCGTGCAGCCGGGGCAGCGGCACGTCATCATAGGCCCGAACGGCGCGGGGAAGACCACGGTCTTCAAGTGCGTGACCGGCCTGCTGCCCGCCGACGCCGGCTCGGTGACCATCGACGGCAGGGACGTGACCGGCCTGCCCACCCACTCCCGGGTCTCTCTGGGGCTGGCCTGCACCTTCCAGAAGACCAACCTGTTCGGCAGGCTGACGGTGGAGGAGAACCTCCACCTGGCGATCCTGGCCCGCAAACCGTACCGTTTCCGGCTCTGGCGGCCGCTGGCCTGGCACGAGGACCTGCAGCGGGAGACCCGGGAGCTGCTGGAGGAGTGGGAGCTCTGGTCCCGCCGCGACCGGAAGGTCGGCGAGCTCTCCTACGGGGAGCAGCGGATGCTGGAGATCGTCCTGGCGCTGGCCTCGCGGCCGAGGATACTGCTCCTGGACGAGCCGACCTCCGGCATGTCCCCCGCCGAGACGGCGCGCGCCACCACCCTGATAAAGAACCTGCCCCGCTCCGTTGCGCTCCTCATCATCGAGCACGACATGGACGTGGTCTTCTCCGTCGCCGAACACATCACGGTCCTGCACCACGGCGAGGTCTTTCTGAGCGGCCCTCCCGAGCGGGTGCGCGGCGACGAGCGGGTGAGGGAGATATATTTCAGCGGGGGGGCAAGACCGCATGCTTGAGCTGGAGGAGGTCCACACCTACTACGGCACGAGCCACATCCTGCAGGGCCTCTCGTTCTCGGTCCCCGAGAGGAGCTGCTCCGTGCTCCTCGGGCGCAACGGCGCCGGCAAGACCACGACCATCCACACCATCGCCGGGCTCGTCCCTCCCCGCAGGGGGAGCATCCGCTTTATGGGGCGGGAGATCGCCGGCGAGCGCCCCCACAGGATAGCCCGGATGGGCATCGGTCTCGTCCCGCAGGGACGGCGGGTCTTCCCCTCCCTCACGGTCGAGGAGAACCTGACGGTCGCCGGCCGCAGCGGGCCCTCGGGCGACGGGGGGAGGCCCTGGGACCTGCAGAGGGTCTACGAGCTGTTCCCCGCCCTGCGCGAGCGGGCCTCCAACCTGGGGAACCAGCTCTCCGGCGGGGAGCAGCAGATGCTGGCCATCGGCCGGGCCCTGATGACCAACCCCCGCCTCCTGCTCATGGACGAGCCCTCCGAGGGGCTGGCGCCGGTGGTCATCGAACGGGTGGGGGAGGCCATCCGCCGCCTGAAGGAGGCCGGGCTCTCCATCCTGCTGGTCGAGCAGCACGTCTCGCTGGCCTGCAGCGTGGCGGACGAGGTGCTGGTCATGAACAAGGGGAGGATCGTCTGGCAGGGTAGCCCGGAGTCCCTCCTCTCCGACAGGCCGGTGCAGCAGCGGTACCTGGGGGTGTAGCCGGACGGGCTACGCCTTCCAGCGCCGGCTCTCCGCCGCAAGCTCCCGGAGCCGGGCCTCGGCCGCCCGGGTGATGCGCGGCTCGACGCCCAGCTCCTCGAGGAGGGCCCCGGCCGCCGCCATCTCCTCGGCCCTCCGCCGGGCGTGCCTGTAGCTGCCCTCGACAAGCCTCCGCACGAGCGCCTCGTCGGCCCGCGTAAGCTCGGCGACGATGTTTCCCCACAGCCACTCCTCGCAGCCCGCCGCCCGCCCGGCTTCGAGCGCCTCCATGATCGCGCCGGTCATGCCCTTGACGAAGACGCTCCGCAAGAGCTTGCGCCCGGCCGCCTCCCCGGGCTCCTCGGAGACCTGCTCCACCGGCATCCCCAAGGGGCGCAGGATCCCCGCGAGGCGCTCCGCTCCCGGACCGGAGACGAAGGCGGGGGTGGAGAGGCCCCTCCCCGGTACGGTGCCCATGAGGGTGAGGTCCACGAACTCCGCCCCGGTCCCCTCGAGCATCCGGGCCAGCTCGCGCTTGAGCTGCGGGCTGCCGCTGCTGCAGTCCGCGTAGATCATCCCCTCCCCGAGCGCGGGCAGCGCCGAGCGGGCGGCCGCCGGGGAGTCGGAGGCGGGGACGAGGGCGAGCACCACATGAGCGCCGCCCACCGCCTCCTCCGGAGACCCCACCACCTCGACCCCGGCGGGGGGCTCTACGGGCCTTATGTCGTAGCCGAGCACCCTTTGTCCCCGGGCGGCGATGTCCGCGGATATCTCGCTCCCGGCCTCTCCGAGGCCCAGGACCGCGAAGCGCCGCTCCCCGCCGCTCATCCGCCGTCCGGGGCTTCTTCGGGCAGGGGGGTGGCGTAGGTAAAGAAGCTCTCGGGCATGATCGTCCGCCACGCCTGCCCCTTCTCCCGCTCCGCCTGGGTCCAGGTCACGGTCTCGTGGTCGGGGTCCAGCAGCAGCTTTATGTCCGAGATCATCTCTACCCTGTTCCCTCCCGGCTCGTAGACGTAGAGGAAGAAGGTTTGCTGGACGGCGTGCTTTGCCGGCCCGGCCTCGATAAAGATCCCCTCCTCCAGGAAGATGTCCGCGGCGCGCAGCACGTACTCGCGGCTGTCGAGCGCGTAGGCAACGTGGTGCAGCCTCCCTCCTATCCCGGCTGCGTCTATCCCCCCATAGGCTATATCGTAGGACTTCTGGGTGACGTTCATCCACGCCGCCCCCTGCCGCCCGTCGTCGAGCCTGACCTCCTCGGTGAGCCTGAAGCCCAAACGATCCCGCATAAACCCGCTGTTGGCGTCGATGTCTAAGGCTTTGAGGTTGACGTGATCGAGCCTCCTCACCCCCACCCCCCTCGCCGGGAACTTCTGCGGCTGGTTCTTTAAGGCGGGGCGCAGGTCTTCCGGCGGCCGGTACTTCTCGGTCTCGTAGTAGATCTCCATCCGGTGCCCGTCGGGGTCGGCGAACCGGTAG
>JADDKG010000379.1 GCA_020253895.1 Rubrobacter sp. | reverse complement strand
CATAGGGGAGGCCGACGTGGTCGTCCTGAGCCCCGGGAGCCTGTTCACCAGCATCATCCCCTCGCTGCTGGGCGCCGGGGTCCGGGAGGCGCTCGCCCGTTTCACGGGGCCGGTGCTCTACGCGGCCAACGTCATGACCCAGCCCGGGGAGACCTCCGGCTTCACCGCTTCCGACCACGTCCGGGCGATCGCGCGCCACGCGGGACCGCTCATCACCGACGTGCTCGTCCACCGGGGGAGGCTGCCCGGGGAGGTGCTCGGCCGCTACGCGGCGGAGGGGGCCTTCCCGGTGGCGGTGGACCGGGAGGAGCTCGAGCGCGAGGGGGTCCGGGTGCGGGAGGCGGACCTGCTCTCCGGGCGCTGGGAGACCGGCATCCGGCACGACCCGCGGAAGCTGGCCCGGGAGGTGTGCGAGGCTGCCCTCGTTCGCCTCTGAGCTGCGGCGTCAGATCGCCTCGAGCGCCGGGGCCTCCCCCCGTACCGCCCGCGCCGAGCTGGCCGGGCTTCTGGACGCCGCCGGACGCCGGGACGGGGCCGGGATCACCTTCTCCACCTCGAGCCCGGCCGTCGCCCGCGCCCTTATCCGGCTGTGGCGCTCCCTGTTCGGGGTGGAGGCCCGCCTCGGGACCGTGGAGCCGGACCGTTTCGGGCGCCCCCGGTACCAGGTGCGGGCCGAGGGCGACCGGGCGCTCCGGGCCGCCGGGGAGCTGGGCCCCCTGCGCGAGGCCCGGGGGGCCGCCGACAGGGCGGGATATCTGCGGGGGGCCTTCGCCGGGGCCGGGTCGGTGACCCGCCCCGGAGGGTCGGGGGGGCACCACCTGGAGTTCGTCCACCGGGACGAGGAGTTCGTCCGGCGGGTGGCCGGCTTCTCCCGGACCCCGCTCAACATCACCCGCCGCCGGGGCCGCTGGGTGGCCTACACCAAGAGCGCCGACGGGGTGACCACCGTGCTCTCCCAGATGGGGCTCCACGACGCGGTGCTCGAGTACGAGGCCCGGGCGGTGCTCGGGGAGGCCAAGGCCAACGCCAACCGGATCACCAACTTCGACTCGGCCAACGCCGGCAGGACCGCCCGGGCGGCGGCCCGCCAGCAGGCGGCCATCCGGCGGCTCGACCCCGGACGGCTGCCGCCCGCGCTGCGGGAGATGCTCGAGCTGAGGCTGGAGCACCCGGACGCCCCGCTCGCCGAGCTCGCCCGCCTCGGCGGCATCTCCAAGAGCGCCGCCAACCACCGCCTCCGGCGGCTCATCGCGCTGGGCGAACGCGCCGCCCGCGAGGAGAGCCCCTGTTAATCTGCGCGCGTTGCGGGCAGAATAGAAGCGTGGCAGTAGCAGTACGAGAGATGGGAGAGGCATCGTGGCTGTACGCATAGGGATAAACGGCTTCGGCCGGATCGGGATGCTCGTGGCCAAGGCGGCCATGCAGCGCGGCGACGTGGAGGTCGTCGCCGTAAACGACCTGATGCCGATGGAGAGCCTCGCGCTGCTCTTCAAGCGGGACTCCACCCATGGCATCTGGGGTGAGGACGTGGCCCTGGAGGGCAGCGTCCTGCACGTGGGCGACCGGCAGATAAAGACCTTCTCCGAGCGGGAGCCCTCGGGCATCCCCTGGGGCGAGGTGGGGGCCGACATCGTCGTCGAGGCCACCGGCAAGTTCACCAGCCGCGACGGCGCCGCCGGGCACCTAGAGGGCGGCGCCAAGAAGGTCGTCATCAGCGCCCCGGCCAAGGGCGCCGACGCCACCTTCGTCTACAAGGTCAACCACGAGACCTACGACCCGGACAACCACCAGGTGGTCTCCAACGCCAGCTGCACCACCAACTGCATCATCCCGATGGTCAAGGTCCTGCAGGACAACTTCGGGATAGAGAGCGGCTTCATGACCACCTGCCACGCCTACACCAACGACCAGAGACTGCTGGATGCGGCACATAAAGACCATCGGCGGGCGAGGAGCGCCCCGAACAACATCGTGCCCACCTCCACCGGCGCCGCCCGGACGGCCGGCGTGATCTACCCCGAACTCCAGGGCAAGGTGGACGGGATGGCCCTCCGGGTGCCGGTGCCGGACGGTTCGGTCACGGACTTCGTCGCCGAGCTCTCCCGGGAGGCGAGCGTGGAGGAGGTCAACGAGGCCTTCCGGAAGGCCGCCGAGGGCGAGCTCTCCGGCATCCTGGAGTACTCCGAGGCCCCGATCGTCTCCACCGACATCGTGGGTAACCCGGCCAGCTGCATCTTCGACGCCCCGCTTACCATGTCCACCGGCAGGACGGTGAAGGTGCTCGGCTGGTACGACAACGAGTGGGGCTACTCCAACCGGACGGTGGACCTGGTCGCCTACATCGGGGAGCGGCTCTAGGCCGCCGGAAGCGGCGTAGTCCTGCGTGGTCCGGGGGCCCGTCGCGCCCCCGGGCCGCTTCTCCTGGAGGTGAGATGGACAAGCGGAGCGTGAGGGACCTGGAGCTTCACGGTAAGAAGGTCCTGGTCCGGGTGGACTTCAACGTGCCGGTAAAGGACGGCGAGGTGACCGACGACACCCGCATCCGGCGGGCGCTGCCCACCATCCGCTACCTGCTGGAGCAGGGGGCGAAGGTCGCCCTGATCTCCCACCTCGGGCGTCCGAAGGGCGAGCCCGACCCCCGCTACCGGATGGACCCGGTGGCCCGGCGGCTGGAGGAGCTGCTCGGGGAGCCGGTCAAGAAGCTGGATGTCGCCGTGGGGCCCGAGGTCGAGCGGGCGCTCGCGGAGCTGGAGCGCGGCGTGATCCTGCTGGAGAACTCCCGCTTCTACCCCGGGGAGACCAGGAACGACCCCGCGTTCGCCGACGCCCTCGCCGCCCCCTTCGACCTCTACGTCAACGACGCCTTCGGGGCCGCCCACCGGGCCCACGCCACCACCGTGGGGGTCGCGGAGCGGCTTCCCGCGGCCGCCGGGTTCCTCCTGGAGGAGGAACTGGACTACCTCGACGGGGTGCTCCGCAACCCGGAGCGACCCTTCGTCGCCATCCTCGGCGGGGCGAAGGTCTCGGACAAGCTGGGGGTTATAGAGAGCCTGCTCGGGGTGGCCGACAGGCTGCTCGTCGGGGGGGCGATGTGCTTCACCTTCCTCAAGGCAAAGGGGTACGGGGTCGGCACCTCGCTGGTGGAGGACGATTACCTCGGTGAGGCCCGGCGCCTGATGGAGGAGGCCGGGGACAGGCTCGTGCTCCCGGTGGACGTGGTCGTCGCCGAGAGGATGGAGGAGGGCGTCGAGACCAAGGTAGTGCCGGTCGAGGAGATCCCCGAGGGCTGGATGGGCCTGGACATCGGCCCCCGGACCGTCGAGCTCTTCCGCAGCCACATCCTGGAGGCCAGGACCATCTTCTGGAACGGCCCGATGGGGGTCTTCGAGATAGACGCCTTCGCCCGGGGCACGGAGGGCGTCGCGAGGGCCGTCGCCGAGAGCGGGGCCACGAGCGTCGTCGGGGGCGGCGACTCGGTCGCCGCCGTCCGGAAGCTCGGGCTGGAGGACCGGATGAGCCACATCTCCACCGGCGGGGGGGCCTCGCTGGAGTACGTCGAGGGCCGGGAGCTGCCCGGGGTGGCGGTTCTGCCCGGCAAGGGGGAGGGATAGAGAGATGGCGCAGGGCAGAAGGCCGCTCATGGCGGCCAACTGGAAGATGCACAAGACCGTCCGGGAGGCCCAGGACTACATGGCCGCCCTCCTGCCCCGGGTGGCGGACTTCGCCGGGGAGGTGGACGTGGCGGTCTTCGCCCCCTTCACCTGCCTCTCCGAGGTCGCCCGGATGGCGGAGGGCTCGGGGGTTATCGCCGGGGCCCAGAACTTCTTCTACGAGGACTCCGGCGCGTTCACCGGCGAGGTCTCGGCCCCGATGCTCCTGGACGTGGGGGCGCGGGCCTCCATCATCGGGCACTCGGAGCGGCGCGAGCTGTTCTGCGAGACCGACGAGGCGGTTGCGCGCAAGGCCCGCCGCGCCGTGGAGGCGGGCCTTCTGCCGGTGGTCTGCGTCGGGGAGACCAAGGAGGAGCGGGACGCGGGCCGGATGTGGGAGAAGGTCTCTGGCCAGGTGCGGGCCGTGGTCGAGGGGCTCGGAGAGGCCTCCGGCGGGCAGGTCGTCCTCGCCTACGAGCCCATATGGGCCATAGGCACCGGGGAGACCGCCTCCCCCGAGGACGCCCAGGACGCCATCGGGCGCATCCGGGAGCTGCTCGGCGAGCTGAGGGGCGGGGAGTTTGCCTCGGAGGCGCGCATCCTCTATGGCGGCTCCATAAAGCCCGGGAACATCTCCGAGATCATGGCCCAGAAAGACGTCGACGGAGGCCTGGTGGGCGGGGCCAGCCTGGAGGTGGGCTCCTTCCTGGAGCTCGTCGGGGCGGCCCGGGATTAGCCGGAGAAAAGCCGCCGGCGGTGTGCTAGATTAACCGGCATGGTATACGTACTGGCTTTTCTGCACCTGATCTTCTGCATAGCCCTGGTCGGCCTCATCCTGCTGCACTCTGGCAAGGGCGGCGGGCTCTCGGCCTCCCTGGGTGGCGGGGTCGGAGGGCCCTTCTCCGGCACCACCAT
>JADDKG010000378.1 GCA_020253895.1 Rubrobacter sp. | reverse complement strand
CCGCGTAATGCGGGTGGGCCTCGATGATCTCCAGGCCCGCGTAGTTGGCCGCCATGTACAGGGTGGAGGAGACCTGTGAGAGGCCTCCGCCTTCCGCGTAGGCCACCCTGCCGTGCTCTATCACCTTGGCGGGTTCATAGTCCAGAAGGCTGGTTATTGCGTTGTAGGAGAAGATCTCACCGGGAGCGACCGCGGTCCCGTCGAGGGCCTCCGAGGCCCGCTCCATGTTTTCGCGTCTGCCGGGGTCGGTGTCCCACGTGTAGTCCGTCTTGTATTCTCCGAGGACCGTGGTGGGCTTGAGGCGCTCCGCCTCGGCGGTGGTAAGCTCCGGCTTCTCGGGCTCCACCCGCACCCGGTACTCTCTCTGTCCCCGGAAGAGGTTTCTTGAGATGCTGTCGAGCAACTCGCCGGTCTTTACCCTCCTGCCGGGCTCGCCGGGCACGACCTGTACCCGGTCTCCTCGCAGGACGAACGAGGCGTCCTCGGGCTGGACTTCCAGCCCCGAGAGCACCGCGTCGAGCTCCTCGCGCAGCTCCTCCGTGTCGAGCGAGACCCGGAGCGCTCCACCGCGAGGTGAGATCTCTATCGCCCTGCCCAGCGAGGCCCGGGAGAGGGTCCAGCTCCTGCCCCCGTGCCTGAGCGCGATGCCTCCGTCTATGGCCTCCCGTACCCGGCGTGCGGCGCGCCGGGCTTCTGAGGTGGAGATCTCGGGCTTCAGCTGCCCGCCGGACAGCCGCGCCGTGCCGCTCATCCTCCTTGCCGCTCTCTCGAGGTTCTCGGCGGTCTCCCTCACGTTCAGGCGGTAGCCGGCGCGCGCGGTCGTCACCCTCACCTTGCCGTTCCTGACGCTTACCGCGCCCTCCCGGGGCTTTCTGTTCAGTTTTTCTGCAAGGCCCATCAGCCGGTCCTCGAGCTTCTTTTCGTCCACAAAGACCACGGGGTCGAGCCGCATCCCGGCAGCCGCCCGTACCCTGTCTCGTAGCTGCCGGAGGATGCTCCCGCTCCGGCCTACCGCGTATGCCCGCTCCACGGTGGCGGAGATGTCGTAGCCTTCGACGAAGGCCCCGGTGGAAACAGGAAGCTTCCGGGAATCCCCGACGAGCCGTATCTCTTCCAGCTCCGAGACGCGCGCTGCGAGCGCCTCGCGGGCCTCCCCGGGCGTCTTGCCCCCGAGGGACACCTCCCCCACCCGTATGCCTCCGTAGACCTCCCCCCTGTTGGCCCAGTGATCTGCCGCCACCGCGATGGAAACCAGCGCGCACAGCGCGAGAACGAAACCCGCACCCCTTCCGGTTCTCTTTGTCTTGCGGAAGCCTTCTTCCATGCGTCCTCCAGCATCCGAAAAACCGCGGTCCTCGACGGCGCGGCATCTCCCGGAGATGCCGCGCCGCCCCTCACGAATCCCGGATGCCGGGCCCGGGAGCCAATGTCCCGGCCCGGCGGTAAAGCATCTCAGGTGCGGAAGACCTGCAGCAGCTCAGTTAATCGGGGGCCGCGGTGGAGGACGGCAGAACGGTGCGCCTGGGGACGATGACGGTGGCTTCCCGCAGGGCTTGCCCCGGGCGTGGAGAGACATCCCGGCCGCGGCCGGTGCGCGCGGCTCGCCCCAACCCCGAGCAGCGCCGCCAGCGTCGCCGCACACAGCCCGAGGCCCTGCTTCTCGAGGGATTCGGAGACGCCTCCTTGCTTCGCAAGGTACACCGCACCCCCGAAAACGGCGAAGGCGGCCCACACCACCATCGCCAGAACCAGCGCTCTCAGCCCTGCCCGGCGCAGTACGAACATTCTCACAAATATAATACAGAAACTTTTGCTCGATTTACTGGTAATGTAGTAATACAGTTGGAAATGTGGCTCTTGTACGAGGGGGGGTGGGAGTTTTTGTGGACTGGGTAGTTCGCCTGCTGGTATGGGCTGAGCCTTATCTTGCGTGGGGCACCGAACGGTTGGAGTCGGGCTCTGCGGTGGGACCTTTGCTAGCGGTGGCCGCCGGGCTGATACTGGGCTTCACGCCGGCCACCTATCCCATGGTGCCGGCGGTGATAGGGTACGTAGCGGGGGAGGGGAAGCCCACCGGGAGCCGGGCTTTGAGGGTGGGGATCGCTTTTGCCGCGGGGGTTGCGCTGGTGTATACGTTGCTGGGGTTCGTCTTCGGTCTGGCCGGGCTTGCGTTCATGACGCTGTTGAACCGTTCGATCTGGCTGTGGTATGGGTTGCTGGCCCCCGTCGTCGGGTTGATGGGGTTGCGCGCGTTGGGGGTTCTGAGCTTTGGGGTGCCGATGCTCTCCACTCCCGGGAGGATCGGGGCCCGGAGGCGCAGCCTGATCCGGGCCTTTCTGCTCGGGGTGCCCTTTGGGCTCGCGGGTTGCCCGACCTGTGCGCTCATCCTGCCCTCGACGCTTACCGCCGTCGCGGCGAGCGGAAGCCCGCTGATCGGTGCTCTGGCGATGCTGGGGCTGGGCGTCGGACAGGGGACCGTGCTGGTCGTCACGGCGGTTGCGGGGGGAAGGATGCTCAGGTCGGGGTGGTTCTACGGATACAGGACCGTTCTGGAAAAGGGGCTGGGGGTGATCCTGCTCCTGGCCGCTTCCTACTTCGCTTGGCGGGCCCTGCTCTGGCTGTAGCGCCTACCGCCGGACCAGGTGCACCCCTGCGCCCTCGAGGTCGGGGATGCCGCCTTCGGCGACGTGCATGATCCCGCGTACGCCCGCCCTTTCCAGCAGGGAAGCGGCGATAGAGCTCCGCACCCCGCCGGAGCAGGCAACGACGAGAGGTTTCCCGGCCCCGCGCAGCTCCGGCGGGATGCCGTCCCTGAGCCTCTGGTAGGGGATGTGGACCGAGCCTTCCACGTGCCCCTCTTCCCACTCCTCGGTGCTCCGCACGTCCAGCAGCAACACCTCGTTCTTTTCTAGCAGCTTCGCGAGGCCGGCGGCATCCAGAGCTGGTGTGGCCCGGGTCTGGAGGCCGGCGGCCTTCCAGGCGGCCACGCCTCCGGAGAGGTAGCCGCGTATCCTGCGAAAGCCCACCGCCTCCAGCATGCGCACCATCCGGTACGCCTCGTCGTCCCCTCCGGCCGCCGTCACGATCTCCGTGTCCGGCTGCACGACCCACGCCGCCCGCGTCCCGACGCCCGACTGGTTCATCGTCACGTTTATGGAGCCGGGAACGTGCGCGCCGTCGAACTCTCGCTGGTCCCTGCCGTCTATGAGCACCGCCCCGTCTCTCAGGAGCTCAGCCACCCTGCGCGGAAGCAACGGTTCCGGAAAGACGGCCTCCGTAAGCAGGGGGCCGCGGTTGAGCTCGACTATGCGCTCGAAGTTGGGCGGCTGCGGGGGAAGCCCCGCGGTGAGGTTCTCTACAAACCGCTCCTCGTCCGCCACCTTCAGGTGGGGGTTGTGCCGCCGCTCGAAGCCCAGCGTAGAGGAGGGTTTGCGGCTCATCGCCGCGCCGCCGCACAGCGAACCCCCGATGTGCGCGGGCCACACCTCGACGAAGTCCCCGAGCCCCTCCAGCTTGCGCAGCGAGCGGAAGATCCCGCGCGCCCCCTCACCGGCGTCCACGGCCAGGTCGGGCCGGGCGAGATCCCCGACGAAGAGGAAGTCGCCGGAGATTAGCATCCACACCTCTTCAGACCGGCTTCCGTCCTTCACGAGAAAAGAGACGTGCTCGGGCCTGTGCCCCGGGGTTGCGAGCACGGCGATCCGCACGCCGCCCACCCTTATCTCGTTCCCCTCGCGCAGGGGCTCGTGAGGGTATTCAACCTCCGCACCCTCCGGAACGTGGATGCGCGCCCCCGTCGCCGCCGCCAGACGCCCCTTGCCGGAGACGTGGTCGGCGTGGTTGTGGGTCTCCAGGATGTGGGCGACGTCAAAGCCGTTCTCCCGGGCCATGTCGAGGTACCCCTCGGTATCCCACTTGGGGTCTATGATCGCCGCCTCGCCCCCGTCGGCCACCACGTACGAGACGCAGGCGAGATCCTCGTTGATGACCTCCCGGAAGAACATTCTCCTACCCCGAAGAGTTCGAGGGGTTGCCGCCCGTCACCCGCTCGACGACACGCGCGAGGTCCTCCCGCACCCGCGCGGCTATCGCGTCCAGCCTCTCGTTGCCCACCACGGAGAGCATCGCCCGCGGCTCGACCGCCGCCACGCGGGTGCGGCCCTCTCGCTCGTAGACGATGACGTTGCAGGGCAGAAGGGCCCCGAGTTCCGGCTCGGCGTCGAGCCCCTCGCTGGCCAGCGGAGGGTTGCAGGCTCCGAGGATGGTGTAGGGCTCGCGCTCGACGCCGAGCTTCTCCTTCAGCTTCGCCCTAACGTCTATCTCGCAGAGGACGCCGTAGCCCACCTCCTGTAGCAGCTCGCGGGTCTTCTCGACGGCCTCACCGAAAGACAGGGAAGTCTCGCCCGAGATGGTGTACCCCGACCGCTCCACCGCCATGGATCCCACCTCCTTCTTTGCTCTCTTGCCTCTCCGTCTCCTCAGCGCTGTATCTGCTGCACGATCCAGACGACCACCGCCGCCAGCAACGCTACGAGCAGCAGCCATACCACAAGCCCGAACGCCATGCCCGCGGCACCACCGCCCATCATCCCGCCCATCATCCCGCCGCAGGAGGACGTACCGGCCAGCAGCAGCGCCACCAGTGCCCCGCCGACCGCCCCAAGCAGGACCTTGATCGCATCACCCATTACCAGCCGCCTCCCGATCTTCTCTGTTCCCAACACCACACATGTACCCGGAACTATATCTCCTCAATCGTTAGATAGTGATATTCTCCGGCAGCGTTTATACTATATCACCATATGGTGATTATATTGTTCGATTCGACGAGGAGAGCGTCGTTGGTCGGGAAGCATGGCTGGTGAGGCTCTGGGGCTGGCGCTGGCGGCTCTGATGGGGGTATCGCTCGGGCTGCTCGGGGGCGGCGGGTCAGTTCTCGCCGTGCCGATCTTCGTGTACGTGCTCGGGTACGGGGTGAAGGAGGCCATCGCGATGAGCCTTGCGGTCGTGGGGGCGACCAGCCTCTTCGCCGCTGTGGGGCACTGGCGGAGAGGAGACGTGAGCCTGCGGGTGGCGCTGGTCTTCGGGACGGTGGCGATGATGGGAACCTATCTGGGGGCGCGGCTCGCAGCCTTCTTCGGCGGAGCGGCCCAGCTCACCCTCTTTGCCGCGGTGATGCTTCTGGCGGCGTTCTTTATGCTCCGGGATGGGGCGGTCCCGGAGGAGGTGCCCGGCCGCCGCGGGATGCGCCTGGCGCTGCTCGTGCCGGAGGGGCTTGCGGTAGGGGTTCTTACGGGGCTGGTAGGGGTGGGCGGGGGGTTTTTGATCGTCCCCGCGCTCGTGCTGCTCGGCCGGATCCCCATGAGGACCGCCGTCGGGACCTCCTTGCTCGTCATAGCCATGAACTCCGCCTCCGGGTTCGCCGGATACCTGGAACAGGCGGAGATACCATTGGGCTTCATGACCGCCTTTGCCCTCGCCGCCATGGCCGGGAGCCTCGGGGGAGCGGCCGTTGCAGGCCTGCTCCCACAGAAGACCCTAAGGAAAGGCTTCGCCGGGTTCCTGATCCTGGCGGGAGCACCCATCCTGCTGGAAAACATCTATCAGAGCGGCGTGTTAAACTAATAAACAACCAAATAGCCATACAGTAATAAATTTGGAGGTGTTTCGATGGCT
>JADDKG010000377.1 GCA_020253895.1 Rubrobacter sp. | reverse complement strand
GCGCTGGCGGTGAAGGAGCGCACGGTCCCCCCGATGCGCAACCTGGAGCGGCTGGCCGAGGACTGCGCCCGGCTGGACTACGTGGTGAACGACCCGCGGGAGGCCCCGGATCTGGAGGCCGCCCTCTGCGCGAACCTCGGCGTCGGCGGGCACAACGCCGCCGTGGTGCTGGAGCGGGCCTGATGGACCCGAAGGACCTCCACACCCTCCCCGAGGGCCTGCCGGTACCGGAGGACGACGGAGCCGCCCGGCACCTCCCGGGGGCCAGGCTCCCGCCCGTGAGCCTTCCCTCCACCTCTGGGGAGAGCGTGGACCTCTCCTCGCTGCCCGGCACCACCGTCGTCTACTGCTACCCCATGACCGGGCGTCCCGGCAGCCCGCTCCCGGAGGGGTGGGACGGGATCCCGGGGGCCCGGGGCTGCACCCCCGAGTCGTGCGGCTTCCGCGACCACCACGCGGAGCTTCGCGCGCTCGGGGCACGGGTCTTCGGGCTGAGCACCCAGAGCACGGCCTACCAGCGGGAGGCCCGGGACCGCCTGCGCCTCCCCTTCGAGCTGCTGAGCGACGAGGGGCTCGGGTTCGCCTCCGCGCTCGGGCTGCCCACCTTCGAGGTGGAGGGGATGGTCCTCCTCCGGCGGCTGACCATGGTGGTGACGGCCGGGCGCATCGAGCACGTCTTCTACCCCGTGTTCCCCCCGGACACCCACGCGGCGGAGGTCGCGGGCTGGCTGCGGGGGCGCGGGAGGTCCCGGAAGGGGGAGCGATGATCGGAGAGGAACGGAGGCTTAGGGAGCTCGAGGCCATCGTGGCGCCCCACGGGAGCGCGCTGGTCGCCTTCTCCGGCGGGGTGGACTCCTCGCTCGCGCTGGCAGTGGCGGTGCGGGCGCTCTCCAGAGAGAGGGTGCTCGCGGTCACCTCCTGCAACGAGACCTACCTCCCCTCCGAGCTGGAGAAGGCCAGGGAGCTGGCCGCTTCCCTCGGGGTGGAGCACGAGGTCATCGAGACCCGGGAGCTGGACGACCCCAACTACGCGAGCAACCCGGCCAACCGCTGCTACTTCTGCAAGAGCACCCTCTACACCGAGCTGGGCCGGATGGCCCGTGAGCGGGGCTACGGGTGCGTGGTGGACGGGGCCAACGCCGACGACGAGGGCGACTGGCGCCCGGGGCGGAAGGCGGCCCGGGAGCTCGGGGTGCTCTCCCCGCTCTCGGAGGCCGGGGTGGGGAAGGAGGAGGTCAGGAGGCTCGCCCGGCACCTCGGGCTTCCCACCTGGGACAAGCCCGCCCTCGCCTGCCTCTCCAGCCGCTTCCCCTACGGGCAGCGGATCACGCCCGAGAAGCTCTCCCAGGTCGCCCGGGCGGAGGAGTTTCTCCGCTCCCGGGGCTTCCGGCAGGTCAGGGTGCGGCACCACGGCGAGATAGCCCGGCTGGAGGTGGCCGAGGAGGAGATGGAACGGGCCTTCCGGATGCGGGAGGAGATCTCCTCAGCCCTCAAGGAGGCGGGCTTCGCCTACGTGGCGCTGGACCTCTCCGGGTACCGCTCCGGGAGCCTCAACGCCGCCCTGAAGCACAAAAGGGGCAGAAAGAGCCTCCCGGTGATCCGGGGATGAGGCCCTAGAGCCGGTGCAGGCGACCAGCGACCCGGTGCTCTGGCTGTCCCTGGCCGCGGCGCTGGTGGGCCTCGTCGGGAGCGTGGTCCCCGGCCTGCCGGGGGTCCCCCTGATCTTCCTCTCCGCCCTCGTCTACGCCTACCTGACGGGCTTTGAGGTGGTCGGCGCCCCGGCGCTCGTCCTGCTGGGGGTCTTCGCCGCCCTGGCGCTCGCCGCCGACTTCGTGGCCACCGCCTACGGCGCCCGGCGGTTCGGGGCGAGCCGTTGGGGGACGGCGGGCGGGGCGCTTGGGGCGCTACTGGGAACCCTGCTCGGCGCCCTCTTTCTCGGCGTCGGGGCGATACCCGGCCTGATCCTGGGGGCCGTCGCGGGGGTCTTCGCCGGCGAGCACCTGCGCCGCCGGAGGGGCGGCGCACCGGAGGAGGGTCGCGGCGGGTGGCGGCGGACCTCCCGGGCCGCGGGCGGGGTGCTTGTCGGCTACGTGGCCGGGGCGGTGGCCCAGGGGCTGCTCGCGCTCCTCAGCCTCGCCGTCTTCGTGGCCGCGCTCTTTGTCTAGAGGGCTACTGCCCGTCCTCACCGCGCTGCCGGCGCAGGAAGTCCTCGAGCTCCCGCGCGAGCTCGTCCCCGGAGGGGAGGTGCCTCACCTGGCCGCCCCCCTCCTCCTGTGCGGCGTCGTAGCGCTCCTCCAGCATCTTCACGTACGAGGAGAGGTCGGGGTCACGGGCCACCGCGGCCGAGACCTGCTCCTGGTAGCGCTCGGCCCCGCGCTCCAGCTCCCCGGTCTCCACCTCCGCCCCCAGAAGGCCCGCGAGGCTCTCCACCAGCGCCAGCGCCCCGGGGGCCGAAGGAACGGCCGGAAGGTAGTGGGGCATCGAGGCCCAGAGGCTCACCGCGGGAAGCCCGGCCTCCCCGCACAGGGTGTGCAGCACCCCGGTGATCCCGGTGGGCCCCTCGTAGCGCGAGGCGCTCAGGCCCAGCCCCTCCACCAGCGAGGCGTCCTGCGCGTTGGCAGCCACCGGCACCGGCCGCGAGTGGGGAACGTCGGCGAGCAGGGCGCCGAGCGTGACCACCATCTCCACCCCGAGCTCCCTCGCAAGCCCTACCACGGTCTCGGAGAAGGTGCGCCACCGGAGGTTCGGCTCCGGCCCCGAGAGCAGCACGGCCCCCCTCCCGCCCAGGGCCTCGACCTCTCCGGCGGTGGCATAGAGGGCGTTCTCGGGCCACTCTATCTTCCGGGTGACGCCGTCCACCAGCTTCACCTGCGGCCGGGTGGACTGGTAGTCGAAGAACTCCTCGGGGTCGAAGCGTCCGAACCGGCTCACGCCCCAGGCGTTGCCCAGCGCGCTGAGGGCCATGCTGGCGGCCTCCGCCGCGTCGTTCCAGCCGGTAAAGGCGGAGACGAGCACCGGCCGCTCGAGCTCGGGCCTCCACTCCAGATCCAGATATCTCTCGTCCAT
The DNA here is from genome assembly GCA_020253895.1 of Rubrobacter sp. Taxonomy (GTDB): domain Bacteria; phylum Actinomycetota; class Rubrobacteria; order Rubrobacterales; family Rubrobacteraceae; genus Rubrobacter_B. The sequence goes on along the minus strand of JADDKG010000377.1, from coordinate 1,124 downwards.
AGTGGGGCTAGCTTACCACGGGCGGCCCCCCTCCCGCCTCAGGAGAAGCTCCGGGGCAGCTCAAGGGCCCCGGAGAGCCGGCGCATGAACTCGGGCTCCGGGATCTCGACCGCCCCCATCCGGGCGAGGTGGTCGCTCTGCACCTGACAGTCCAGGAGCACGAAGCCCCGCTCCCTGAGGCGCTCCACGAGGCGGACCAGGCACACCTTTGAGGCGTCGGGCCTGCGGCTGAACATGGACTCCCCGAAGAACGCGCCCCCGAGAGCCACCCCGTAGAGGCCCCCGGCAAGCTCCCCCTCCCGGTAGGCCTCAACGCTGTGGGCCAGGCCCGCCGCGTGGAGCTCGAGGAAGGCCCGGATGATCTCCCCGCTGATCCAGGTCTCCGGCCGGTCGGCGCAGGCCCGGATGGTGGCCTCGAAGTCGTGGTTGAACCGCACCTCGTAGGTGCCCTTGCGCAGCACCCGGGCGAGGGACTTGGAGACGTGCAGGGCGTCCAGCTCGAGCACGGCCCGCGGGTCGGCCCGGTAGAAGCCCACCCGCCCGCCGGGGCCAGCCATGGGGAAGAGCCCCTGCCGGTAGCAACCTACGAGCAGCCCGGGGGTGAGCCGCACGCCACCCTCCTAGATGAGGGGGATGAGCCTTCCCACGGGCTCGCCGTGCAGGTTGCGCACCTCGGAGGGCCCCCGTTCCCCCGGAACGGCAACCCCGAGCCGCCCGAGCGCGGCCACCACCGCCGGGCGTACGGCGCGGGAGGCGCCGTCGGAGATCTTGATCGCCACCCCCCAGCCCTCGGGGCTCCCGGCGGCGAAGACGGCCTCGGCCCCGCTCTTGGCCACGAGGTCCGTCTTCCGCATGAGGTCGGTGTCGAGGCGGCCGGTCCCGGCGACCATGTAGGGCCGGGAGCGCATGGCCTCCCGGATGCGCCGGGCGGCCCCGGCCAGCCTCTCCGGGAGCTCCCGGCCGGTGGCGAGCCGGGCGAAGCCGGCGGCCAGCCCGCGCAGCGGGACGGCGAAGGTGGGGACCCCGCACCCGTCGCGGGGGGTGGGCACGCTCTCCCGCTCCGTCCCGCACACCCGGGCCACGATCTCCAGCACCCAGCGCTGGAGCGGGTGGGTGGGCTCCCG
>JADDKG010000376.1 GCA_020253895.1 Rubrobacter sp. | reverse complement strand
GCCAGCTGCCGAGGCGTGAGGTTCTCGCGGTACTTACCGTTGGTGTCCCTCAGCCTGCAGCTCGATACCACGCGCTCGAAGCTCTTCTCCCAACCAAGCCCGCAGAACCCTACCACCCGCTTCATGATCCCCACGGTGTCCGCGCAGAGATCCTCGTAGCGGATCTCCATAAAACGTTCCTCCCCAAGCGGCGTACTGGCCTTCTCCATGGCGTCCATCAGGATCCTCCACTGGATGGCCGCGAGCACCACGAAGGACCTGCCGGAGCGCTCCCACTCCTCCCTCTGGTCAGGGTTCAGCTCCCCCCACATCCAGTTCTCCGGCCCGCCCCAACCACGCCAGAAGTCCACCTCAAGAAGCGAGTTCACCACGGCACGGCCGTCTCTGACGACATGGATGAACAGCGCATCCTCGAAGATCTCCGAGAGAAAACCGATCCGCGGCCAGCCGGTGATCTTCACCAGAAGCCTGTTCCGCCTCTCGGTGAGCAGCCGCCCGGCGGCGGAGCGTATCCTCCGCCGGGGTCCCTCCATCACATCCTCCGCCACCAGATCCCTGCAGGGTGCGCTGAACCCCCTGCACAGCCGCTCCCAGAACGGGTAGCACTCGGCCGGCCGGACCCCCCGTTCCACAACCTTCCCCAGTAGCGGGTAGTCCATGGCCTGCATGATGGCCCTCCCCAGGTCTACCCTCTCCGGGAACCTGTTCAGCAGCGTGCCGGGGAGCCAGGCCACCCCGGGATGTCTACATAACAGGTGGTGGAAGACCGTGCTCCCGCTCCTGCCGGCCCCCACGATAAAGATGGGCCTCTCGATCCCGCTCATGAAGTCCTTTCGAAAGCCTTTTAAGCGCGCTCTTCCGCGCCCTGCTACCAGCTCGCCTCGTCGTCGTAGGTGTAGCCGAGCTGCCTGTGGTCGAGGACCTTGGCGGGCGTCGGCGGGTTGGGCTCGGCGGCCCAGGGCCACATGGGGTCGTTCAGGTTGTGACCCACCGGACCGCCCGAGGAGGGCAGGTACGGCGAGTCCGGGTACCGATGCCGCCAGCGGGCCCAGAGCCGGTCCATAAAGCAGTGGAGCATCCAGAAGACCGGGTCGTTGGGAGATGAGCCCTGCAGCATCGTCCCCCCCACCCAGTTGTGCACCCGGTTGTGCAGCGCCTTCTCGCAGAAGGGCCGGAAGTATGAGCCGGTCACGGTGGCATCCCAGGGCGCCGCATCGTAGGTGACCCGGCGCAGGGCGCCGTTGACCTGGGTTGCCGTGGGCAGGGTCGAGACCCGGACGCCGAAAGCCCGCCGCAGATACGGTGGCGTCCGGCGGTTGTCGTTCACGGTGAGCGTCCACTCCCCGGTGGAGTACGCGAAGGGGCCGGTCATTACCTGGGAGTCGAGCGCCCGCCCGTTGCCCCCCATGAAGTCGTCGGCCCAGATGGAGGAGGTAGGCGAGTTGTCAACCGTGAAGTCCCAGTAAGGGATGGTCACCGTGGGGTCCACCGCCTGCAGGTCTAGCTCGAACCTCCGCAGGCACTCCCGGTGCCAGGGGAAGAAGGCCGGACCGAGATGCGCCGGGTCCGGGTCCATGCTGAGAATCGCGGTCCGGTGGTGGCTGACGTGCATGTCGTAGATGCCTTCGGCCTTGAGCACCTTCAGCGCCCGGACGAAGGCCGCCCTCTCCGCCGCGGTGAGCCGGGCCTGGTTCTTTCTCACGCCCATGACGCCCTACCCCCTCGCCGCCAGAAAGCGTGCCCGGCGGGCCTGAAGCGACGCCCGGTAGTCCACCATCTCCCGGGCGAGCTCCTCGAGGGTGGGAGAGGGGGAGAACACGAACCCCTCGGCCCGGTAGGCCCCGTTGCTGTGGACCGTCCTGATGTGCTCGCCCTCTATGTACAGCTCGCGGCGGCCCCTGACGCGCTGTATCTGGATCCTCCGTCCCTTGTGCAGAAGGGTCCTCCCCACCCCCTCCTGCCCGGCAGAACCCCGGATCCCGGTACCTAGCGCAACCAGCATGCTCGCCGCGGCCCCAAGGGCAAGCGCCTCCCGGCGGCTGAACCTCCTGCCGCCGGAGCCCTGTTCCGTACTCATCCCTCTATCCCAGCCTTTCCTGCTCGACAACATCCGCGCGACGAGGCACAGCCGACGCCGCTGCGTTCCATACTACGTTCCATACTAGGTACGGCCCTCCAGGGCCACAATAAGCACATCGGATACTTTCTGCAGGACGGATGGCCTAGCCCTAAAGTGCACGCGGAAGACACTCTTGCCCCAGGGCGGTTCCCGAGGCTTACCGGGAAGCCTATGATGGGCCCATGAGATCGGTATCGTTCCTGCTGCTGGCCGCCGTAATGATGATCCCGACCGTCGCGGGCTGCGGCGCCCGGGGAGAGGAGAGCGCGCCCCCCGAGCCCGCCCAAAGGCAGGCCACCTCGCCACAGGAGAAGCCCGCGGCTAGCACGGCAGAGCCAGCCGGGCGGACCGCCGTGGTGCCGCTCCGCCCGGTTGGCGGCTCCGGGGTGGAGGGCGAAGCGGTGCTGGAGGAGATCACCGGCGGCATCGAGGTGCGACTGAGGCTGCGGAACCTCCCGGAGCCGGGGGCCGTCTACCTGGCCCACATACACGAAGGCACCTGCACCGGGGAGGCGGAGCG
>JADDKG010000375.1 GCA_020253895.1 Rubrobacter sp. | reverse complement strand
GAGGGCGGCCGCGGGCAGCACGAGCACGAAGCGCATCCTCCCCGCGGACCCCGCGAGCAGGGCACAGGCCGCGGCCCCGATCATGACCCAGAAGGCGCTGTAGCCGGAGAGGGCCGCCAGCGAGGAGGGGTCGAAGCGTGTCCCGTAGCCTGAGGAGACCTCCCCGGTGAACAGCACGCAGAACGCCGCGCCGGTGGCGAGCCCCGCCGCGTACAGCCAGAGGCGGGTCCAGAGCAGGGGGCCCCACCCGTTCCTCACGCCATCCCCCCGGCCCGCCGGGCGCCGAGCCCGGCCACGCTCTCCGGGTGGCGAACCGCGAGCACCTGTGCTCCGGCGGCCGCGAGCCCCGCGGCAAAGCGGGCGAAGCGGGCCTCCCGCCCGGCCAGGGAGGCCCCGCCCCGGTAGGTGTGCTCGGCCACCAGCACCGCCACCACGGCCGTCCCCGCCGCCCGCAGCCGGCGGACACAGGCCTGCAGGCCCTCCTCCTCGTGGCGGCAGACGAGGATGACCCCGTCCCCGAGGGAGGTGGGGTCCTCTTCGAGGAGGGCCTCGTCCAGCTCCGTATCCCCGTCGGCCCGGACCTCCGCCAGCACCCGCATGGCCTCCCAGTAGGAGCGCTCATCCTCGCCGGGCCCCGCGCCCGAGCCCGTCTTATCGGTGCACAGCAGGCGGAAGCCGAGCCCCTCTTCCCTGAGGTGGGCGAGGACCGAGGCGGCGGCCGAGACGGCGTCCTCCACCGCAGCCTCCAGGCTCCTGAAGCCGCCGCGCCGGAGGTCCAGCACCACCGTGTAGATCCGGGGGGCGTGCAGGGCGAACTCCTTGACGAAGAGTTCCCCGGTCCTGGCCAGGCTCTTCCAGTGGATGTGCCGCCGGTCGTCGCCGTGCTGGTACTCCCTGAGGCCGGCGAACTCCTCGCCACGCCTCCCGCGGGAGCCCCGGCTCCCTGCCTGAGCCTCCCCGCCGCGGACGGGGAAGCCCCGGAGCCGGTGCACCTCCGGGTAGACCACGATCTCGTCCCCCTCCCGGAAGCTGCGGGAGAAGACCAGCAGCCCGAAGGGGTCCGTGCCGCGGACGGCGGCGGGCCCGAGCCGGTAGACGCCCCGGCGGGGGAAGGTGGCAGAGACGCGCGCCTTGCGCCGCTGTCCCGGGGCGACCGGCGGCAGGGCGGTCCTCTCCCGGCGGGAGAGCACATCCTCCACCTCCAGGCGCGAGGTCCACAGCAGGCGAGACCGGTTCGAGACCACGAGCTCCACCCCGGCGGGGCGGCCGGCGACAACCCGGGTCTCTTCCGGAAGGCGGCGCTCGAAAGCGAGCCCCCGGTAGCCCGCGACCCCGAGCGCCAGCGCCGCCACAGCGAGCAGCAGAAACAGGTAGGCCAGCTGGTGGAACTGGGTGGTGCCTATGAGGCGGGCCACGACGAGCACCGCCGCTCCGGCGGCGAGGGCCTGCCAGCCCCGGGAGGTGGGCCGGGCGGCGAGCCCCCGCAGCACTAGACCGCCTCGGTCACCGGTACCGAGGAGAGTATCTCGCGGACTATCTCCCCGGCAACCCCGTCGGAGCCGAACCCGTTGCCGGAGTCGCGGGAGGCGGCGGAGGGTATGATCCTGTGGGCCAGCACCGCCGGGGCCAGCGCCTTGACGTCGTCGGGGGTGCAGTAGGAGCGCCCGGAGACCGCCGCCCGCGCCCTGGCGGCGGCCAGCAGCATCCGGCTGGCCCGCGGGGAGGCCCCGAGCGCAACCTCTTCGTGCTCGCGGGTGGCGGCGGTGACGGAGACGATGTAGCGCAGGACGGCCTCGCTCGCGTGCACCTCCTCCACCATCCGCTGCATCATGACGAACTCCTCGAGGTCCACCACCGGCGAGAGCCCGGAGGCCGGGTCGCGCGAGAGCCGGAGCAGGTCCACCTCCGCCTCCCCGTCGGGGTAGCCGAGCTCCATCTTGATCATGAAGCGGTCCAGCTCCGCGTGGGGCAGCGGGTAGGTGCCCTCGTGCTCGATGGGGTTCTGGGTGGCGATAACGCAGAAGGGCTGCGCCAGCTCCCGGGTATCGCCGTCCACCGTCACCGATCCCTCCTCCATCGCCTCCAGCAGCGCGCTCTGGGTCTTGGGGGAGGCCCGGTTTATCTCGTCGGCCAGCACCACGTTGGCGAACACAGGCCCGGCCCAGAACTCGAACCGCTCCTCGGCCTGGTTGTAGACGTTGAGCCCGGTGACGTCGGAGGGCAGCAGGTCCGGGGTGAACTGTATCCTCCGGAACTCGGCCCGGAGCGAGCGGGCGAGGGACTTGGCCAGAAGCGTCTTGCCCACCCCGGGTACGTCCTCGATCAGGACGTGTCCCCCGGCAAGCATGGCTACCAGCGTGAGCAATATCCCTCCCCGCTTGCCGGAGACGGCCCGCTCGACGTTGCCTACTATCCTTCCCGCCCTCTCGGAGAGGCCGCTGTAGTCCAACCTGGGTCCCTAACCTCGCAACAGCGTAACGGCCGTGACGCAGCAGATTATAGCAAGGGGTCAACCCGCTCCCGGCCGGCTCTCAGGCGGTGGCCTCGCCGGCGAGCGGCTCCCCGTAGAACTGCTCGACGTAGCGGCGCTGCACCTCGTTTAGCCCCCGCGAGTACCAGACCATCACCACGTAGCGCGGCTCCTTGGGGGTGCTCCGGGGGTACATCCCGCACTCCATGGGCAGCCGGTTCCCCTTGCGGGCGTTGCACCGGGTGCAGGCGGTCACCACGTTGTCCCACCCGTTGTCGCCCCCGCGGGAGAGGGGCTTGACGTGGTCCCTGGTCAGGCACTCCCGGCGGCCCAGCTCGCTCTTGTGCCGCCCGCAGTACTGGCAGCGGTACCCATCCCGGGCGAAGAGGATGGCGTTGGTGACGTGCCGGCGCAGCCGGCGCGGGATCTCGACGTACTTTACGAGCCGGATGACCAGCGGGTAGGGATACTCGGCTTTCTCGGAGCGGAAGCGCCGCTTGAGGTTGGCCTCGACGATCTCGGCCTTCTCGGTGACAACCAGAACGATGGCCCGCTTGACCGGAACCAGCGCCACGGGCTCATAGCTGGCATTGAGGGTCAAACAACGCCCCACGGCGCAGATTCTAGCATACCCTGCCTCCGCAAGCCGCATAGGATGCCTTTTAACGCGTGTTTTACGCGGCTAGTTGCCGCTCAGGCCGCGGGCACCCTCCCCCCTCCACGGCACGCCGAGCGGCGGGGGCGGAGGGGCGTCGGCGAGCGCCCGGCGGGCCTCAAGCACGAGGCAGGAGAACTCCTCGAACTCCCGCGGGGAGAACCACAGCGTGAGGTCGCGGTGGGAGAGCGAGACCTGGCCCATCGCGCACCGGGACACCAGCCCGCACTCGCACCGCGCAACCTCCCCGCACCGGGATGCCCGGCCCGCCGCCGCAGAGAGCATACCGGCGAGCCCCACGAACTCAGCCTGGCTCATCCGCAAAGCGACGTTCCCCCACAGGAGCAAGACCCGGCCGTCGACCCCGCGCACCACCCGGGTGCGCGGCCCATGCGCCGCGAGCACCACCTCTTGAGATCCGGTCCACACGCCTGGAAGCCCCCCGGACTCCCTTCTTTCTGGGAACCGTTTGCAACAACGGCCATATCCTAGCCGCCCGGCTCCCCGCGTGCAACCGGGGCGGGTTCTCTGCTACCTGCGGCCCATCTCGGCGTCGAGCATGAGGATGGCGGCGCTGTCCTCGCCCGCCATCCGGAGCCGCTCCACGGCCTCGGAGGCGGCCTTCTCCTCCTCCACCTGCTCCTCGACGAACCAGTTCAGGAGCACCTGCGCCGGGTAGTCGCCCTCCCGGACGGCCAGGTCGTAGATGGAGTGGATGCTGGCGGTGACCCGCTTCTCGTGCTCGAGGGCCTGTTCGAAGGCGTCGAGCGGGGAGCGGAAGGTGGCCGGGGGAGAGTCCAGCGCCGGAAGCTGCACCCGCTCCCCCCTGTCCAGCAGGAAGTCGAAGAACTTCATCGCGTGCTCCAGCTCCTCCTTGCTCTGCTCGCGCATCCAGTGCGCGAACCCCGGGAGGTTTGCGACCTCGAACGAGCCGGCCATGGAGAGATACAGGTAGGCGGCGTAGAACTCGTGTCCCACCTGCTCCTCGATGGCGTCCCGTACTGCGGCCTTCATCGGGGTCTGGGCCCTCTCCGTCATGCCCGCTCCTTCCTTCTCGAAAACCCGGCTTGCT
>JADDKG010000374.1 GCA_020253895.1 Rubrobacter sp. | reverse complement strand
CTTCTCGAACCGGGGGATACATTCCTGGGGCTGGCCCTGGATCACGGCGGGCACCTCTCCCATGGGATGCGGTTGAACGTCTCCGGCAGGCTCTACCACCCGGTTCCGTACCACGTCAGGCGTGAAGACCATCTGGTGGACATGGACGAGGTTGAGCGGCTCGCAAAAGAGCACAAGCCCAAGCTCATCGTCGCCGGCTGGTCTGCCTACCCCCGGCAGCTAGACTTTGCCGCCTTCAGGGAGATAGCGGACTCGGTGGGTGCAAAACTAATGGTCGACATGGCCCACTTCGCCGGGCTCGTAGCCGCGGGCATACACCCGAACCCGGTCGAGTATGCGGACGTGGTAACGACCACCGTTCACAAGACGCTCGCCGGCCCCAGGAGCGGGATGATACTGTGCCGCAGCGAGCACGCCAAGAAGATAGACAGCGCCGTCTTCCCCGGCCAGCAGGGAGGTCCGCTGATGCACGTGATCGCCGCCAAGGCCGTCGCCCTGAAGATAGCGCAGACCGAGGAGTTTCAGGCCCGGCAGCGGCAGACCGTGGCCAACGCGCAGGCTCTGGCCGACGAGCTACAGGCAAACGGCATAAGCGTGCTGACCGGCGGCACCGACGTTCACCTGGCACTGGTGGATCTCACGTCGACCGGGCTCGACGGAAAGACGGCGGAGGATCGGCTCGAGGAAGTCGGCATAACCGTAAACCGCAACGCCATACCCTTCGACCCCCGTCCGCCGATGAACCCTTCAGGGATAAGGATGGGTACCCCGGCGCTCACCTCCCGGGGGTTTACCGAAGACGACATGCGCGAGATAGCGCGGATCGTCGCCGCGGCACTGAGCGAAGAGTTCGAGGGGCGGCGGGAGGAGCTGCTGGAGCGCAGCAGAGCGCTCATGAGAAAGCACCCGCTCTACCCCGCGGGATCAGACCACCAGCCGGCGCCCGCCGAGCCACCGGCGCCCGAAGCTCCGGCACCGGACACCCGTCCCTCCTGGCTATGATCTGATAAACAGCGCCCCGCCCGCAGACGCTCCAGCCTGCGGGCGGGGGTGCTTCAAGGCGAGGACCGGCATTCTTTTGCCGGTTCTCGCCTTAGGAGGGGCGAGCCCCCCTCTCCGAAGCGACCCCACTTCGGGCAAATTCTGCCAAAACGGCTTCCCGGAACTGGCCCACTATCTCGCGCCAGGTGATCTCCCCCTTCTCCGCGCTGGCCTGGGTTGCCTTCCAGAGCGTCCCCGAGGCCGGCACGAAGTCCTCCGGCGCCGGCACCACGTCGTACCAGGGATGCCGCTTCGAAGCATCATCCACCGCGCGATCGAAGAGCACGAGCTCCGGCCGGAGGTGCAGCATCAGCGAAGTCTCCATTATCGAGGCGTGTTCGTAGTCCCATCCCGGAAACCCCTCGGGGAACAGAGCTTCCATGGTTTCCTCTGAGAGCTCCGCGAAGGGATGCTCGGCCACGAGGATCCGCGCCGGCGTGTCGCGGTGGCGCTCGATGGCGAGGTACGCCGCCTCGTAGACGAAGTTCTGGTTCTCGAAGTGCCAGTTCACCACGGCTATCCGCTCGAAGCCCTGCCGGATCAGCTCCCCCAGTACATCCTCCACGAGGGACATCAGGGTCCGGGCCTGCAACGAGGTGGTTCCCACGAAGCCCTGTCCGCCGCCGCTTAGGGGCCGGGATCTGTAGCCGTAAGCAACGGGCGGCGCTACGAGAAAGTCCAGCTCATCGGCCACCGCCAGGGCCAGCTCGGTCGGCAGGATCACGTCAGTCGCCAGCGGAAGATGGTAGCCGTGCTGCTCGGTCGAGCCGACCGGAAGAAACACACCTGCCCCCCTATCGATTGCCTCCCTGACCTCGGGCCAGGTTATATCGGCAAGCATTCTTGTTCTCTGCGCCATGCGGTCCTCCCAAAGACCTGTAGAGTGCACCCTGTCCTCGCTGATGTATCCTCCGAAACTCCATGCCCGCTGATACGCGGGCGCAGCCCATGTACGGGGCGCGGGCGCGGGATACGCACGCGCCCCGTACTGTCTACTCTTGTCACCCTCGGGGGCTCTCCCGAGGTTGCTCCGAAGCTTCGCCCACCGGAACCCGCGGCGGCCCATCGTCCGCCGTCCCTGCCAAGCTCCCACGCGGCTCCACCAGCCCGAGCCGGTAGAGCGTGTAGTACAGCACCGCGGTCAGCGTAAACCCGGCCGCCCAGGAGAGATCCAGGCCGTTAAGCGCCCGGGCAAACGGCCCCTGCAGCACGGGGACGAGCCCGTAGAGGAACGTCCACGTTACGGCCAGGCCGACGACCAGGCAGATGATCGCCGCCCAGTTGACATCCCCGACCCGTGACTCCCTCGGCGGCTGGTAGAGCGCCTCGATATCTATGTTCTCGCGCCGGATTATGTAGTAGTGCACGAACATTATCGCCGCCCACGGGCTCACCCAGGCGACGACGCTGGCAAGCCAGGAGTCGAGGTTCTTCGCCAGCTCTCCGGCAAACACGAGGTAGACCGTGAACAGTGTGGCGAAGAAGCCGACGATGAGCGAGAGCACGTGCCGCGGGATCTTTATGTCACAAGCGAGCGCCGCCACCGACATGGAGTAGACGTTAAGGATGTTGGTCGCGATCGGACCATGAACGACCAGGAACAGCACCGGCACCGCCAGAGCCCCGAAGATCTTCACTATCACCAGCCCGGGATCGACCCCCGTCCCGGTCGTCGCGATGGACGCGCCGAGAACGCCGAGCCACAGAACCGGGATGAACTGGCCCAGCGCGCTCCACCAGAAGAGCCGCTTCCGGCTCGTGGCCCGGGGTACGAAGCGGGAGTAGTCTGAGGCGTAGGGTAGCCAGCCTATCCCCCAGCCGATGCCTATGGCGGTCATCACCTGGCTCATCGCGGTCCAGCGCTCCGCGCCCTGAGCCTCGCCTGCGTAGCTCCAGTTTACGTCCCCTCCCGTCCACGCGACTATAGACATGGCGACGAGAATCAGGAGGGTTGGTGGTACGGTCCACTTCTCGAACGTACGGATGGCGTAGAACCCGAGCGTAGCCAGCCCGACCTGTATGGCCATGATCGTCAGTACCACGATCACCTTGGTAAGAGCCGTGCCAGGGACGCCGATCAGCTCGAGCAGCGTGGCGGTGAGGTCCAGGATGATCCAGGTGTTTATCGCGATCCATCCCGTAGGGATGATTATCTGGAAGATGGCCGGCAGATAGGCACCCCGCCTTCCGAAGGCGCTGCGCGAGAGCACCATCTGCGTCACCCCGGTGCGCTGCCCCATCAGCACGAACGAGCCGAAGAGGAGCATCCCGAGGAGGTTGCCTACTGCCAGGGTGAGGATGGTATCCCAGAGCCCGAGGCCGAGGACTATACCCAGGGCGCCGAGGACCCAGTTGATGGGAGCAATGTTGGCGCCGGCCCAGATCCAGAACTGGTGCAGCGGCTTGGCGTCCTTGTACTCCTCTGGAACAGGATCTATGCTGTTGTGCTTCTCGATGTGTATGGCCTCTTCCAACTCCTCCCGCTCGTGCTCCAGTACTTCCTCGACCTCATGGTGCTGACCGCTCATCTCTACTCTCCTCGTTAGTGGGCAGACAGCGGCATCTCCCAAGACCCCCCCGGGCGCTTCCGCAGGGGCCCCACGGGGCCGCAGCACCCGTGGGGCCCGGACCAGCCAGCGCGTGCCTCCGGTTGTCCCGGTTGCCAGACAAAGTCCTTGTCTACTTCCTGATAATGTTGTGCTCTGGGCCGAACGGGAACTTCGTGATGTTCTCCGCGCCATCCTCCCGGACGACGAGGATGTCATGCTCGCGGTACCCTCCGGCCCCCGGCTCTCCCTCGGGGATCATGATCATCGGCTCCATGGAGATGACCATGCCGGGCTCCAGCACCGTCTCGATGTCCTCCCTCAGCTCCAGACGGCCCTCGCGCCCGTAGTAGTGGCAGAGCACCCCGAAGGAGTGTCCGTAACCGAAGGTGCGGTTCGCGAGAAGCCCGTAAGAGCGGTAGATCTCGTTGAGCTCCGCCGCGATGTCCATGCACCTTACCCCCGGCCGTATGAGCTCCAGACCACGCCGGTGCACCTCGCAGTTGATCTCCCACAGCCGCAGATGCTCGTCGGAGGCCTCCTCGAAGAACAGCGTGCGCTCCAGCGCCGTGTAGTACCCGGCGATCATCGGGAAGCAGTTGAGGCTCAGGATGTCCCCGCGCTGCACCCTGCGCGAGGTCGGCCAGTTGTGGGCGCCGTCGGTGTTTATGCCTGACTGGAACCACACCCAGGTATCCCTCAGCTCGACGTGCGGGTAGGTCCTGGCGATCTCGCGCACCATCGCCTGGGTTCCGTGCAGGGCCACCTCATACTCGGGAACCCCCTCGTCTATCGCCTCGACCACCGCCGCGCCCCCGATGTCCGCGATGCGCGCACCGTTCTTGATGAGCTCGATCTCCTCCTCGGACTTGATCATGCGCTGGGCCATCGTGGCTTGCGAGATGTCCACGAGCTCGGCTCCTGGCAGCGCATCCTCGAGCTTGCGCCTCATGTCGAGGTTGACGTGATCATACTCTATGCCGAGCCTGCCCCTCGAGAAGCCGGCCTCCTTGAGGACCTGCTTGACGGCGTGGTAGAAGTTGTCCCTCTGCCAGTCGGTGTAGACGATGTTGTCGTCGAAGCTGCGCCGCCAGGGCATACCAGCGTCGATGTTGGCCGACACGGTTACGTGCTTCTCCTGGGTGACCACGAGCCCGTAGTGCCTGCCGAACCATGTGTAGAGGAAGTCGCTGTAGTAGTCGATGTTCTGGTAGGAGGTGAAGAGCACCGCATCGATGCCGTTCTCCGCCATATGCCTGCGCAGAGCCGAATTGCGGCGCTCCATCTCCTCGCGCGAGAAGGTCGGCCGCACCTTCTCTCCGTTCCGAATGACCTTGGTCCTAGGCAGCTCGTCTATCTGCTGCACCATTGCTGCTCCTTCCGTCCCTGATGGCCTCTGATCTCCAACGAACCCGAAGAACTCATGCTCTCGCAACCCATCACCTAACTCACTCGCGGCCCCCTTTGCTCAGATGGGACTCGTAGAGGAAAGGCGAGACGTCCACAGGAGGGCTCTCCTGCAGCACGAGCGCGCTGATGATCTCGCCGGTTACGACGGACAGCAAAACCCCGTTGCGGAAGTGCCCGGTCGCCACAAGAAGCCCTTCCCACCCCTCCACCGGGCCGAGTATCGGTCCGGTGGGAGCGCCAGGCCTCAAGCCTCCCCAGGCTCCTGCGAACAACGCCCCGGAGAGTTCCGGCACGAGCCCTACGGCAGCCCGCGAGAGCTCCGCGACGCCACCCAGAGTGGGACGGCGGTCGTAGACTTCGGGCTCCTCGGTGGCACCTATTATCAGGCGGCCGTCT
>JADDKG010000373.1 GCA_020253895.1 Rubrobacter sp. | reverse complement strand
TGCCACCACCACCTCTACCAGTGGGCCACCCGGGGCATGGCCCAGCAGGCGGACCTCTTCGGTTGGCTCGTGGAGCTCTACCCCGTGTGGGCCGGCATCGACGAGGAGACGGTCCACGCCGCGTCCCGGGCCGGGCTCGCCGCGCTGGCGCTCTCCGGGTGCTCGACCTCCACGGACCACCACTACGTCTTCCCCCGGGGGGCCGGGGACCTCCTCGCCGCCGGGATCGAGGCGGCCCGGGAGGTGGGGTTGCGCTTCCACCCCACCCGCGGCTCCATGGACCTCGGGAGGTCACGGGGCGGGCTGCCGCCGGATGAGGTCGTCGAGGACCGGGACGAGATACTCGCCGCCAGCGAGGAGGCCATAGACCGCTACCACGATCCCTCGCCGGGCGCCATGCTCCGGATCGCCCTCGCCCCCTGCTCGCCCTTCTCCGTGAGCCGGGAGCTCATGGCGGAGAGCGCGGAGCTCGCCCGCAGCAAAGGGGTCCGGCTCCACACCCACCTCGCCGAGACCCTCGACGAGGAGCGGTATTGCCGGGAGAGGTTCGGCGTGAGGCCAGTGGAGTACCTGGAGGACCTCGGCTGGCTCGGCGAGGACGTCTGGCTTGCCCACTGCGTCCACCTCAGCGGCGAGGAGGTGGAGCGCTTCGGGCAGACGGGAACCGGGGTGGTCCACTGCCCCTCCTCCAACGGGAGGCTGGGCGCGGGGATCGCCCCGGTCGCCGCGCTCGCCGGGGCGGGCGCCCCGGTAGGGCTCGGGGTGGACGGGGCGGCCTCCAACGAGGCCGGCGAGCTCGCCGGCGAGATGCGGCAGGCGCTGCTCCTCGCCCGCCTCAAAGAGGGGCCGGAGGCCCTCACCGCCCGGCAGGCGCTGGAGATCGCCACCGCCGGCGGGGCCCGGTGTCTGGGGAGGGAGGACGAGATAGGCTCGCTCGAGCCCGGGAAGCTCGCGGACGTGGCCCTCTGGCGGCTGGACGACCTGTGGCACGCCGGGATACGGGACCCGGTCGCGGCGCTGGTGCTCGGCCCGGCTCCCCGGGTGGAGCTGCTGCTGGTGGGCGGAGAGGAGGTCGTCGAGGGCGGCAGGCTCCGGACCGCCGCCGAAGAGGAGATAGCGAGGGACATAGCAGAGGCGGGCCGCAGGCTCGCCCGGAGGGCAGGGGAGGTGGTCGGATGAGCGGCACCGAGACCGTACCGAAGGCGCCGCCGCGCGGCATGCCCGGGGCGGCGGAGTCCAGGCCGGGAGATATCGGGGAGAGCACCCGGCGGGCCTACGGCGTGCCCAAGGTCCGGGGCGAGTTCGGGTACTCCTCGGACCTGTGGATGGAGGACATGCTGTGGGGCGCCACCCTCAGAAGCCCCCACCCGCACGCCAACATCTGGTCCATAGACACCTCCGAGGCCGAGGCCATGCCCGGGGTGCACGCGGTGCTCACCCACGAGGACGTTCCCGGGCGCAAGGTCTACGGCATGGAGGTACCCGACCAGCCGGTGCTCGCCTGGGAGAAGGTCCGCTACCAGGGCGAGCCGGTCGCTCTGGTGGCGGCGGACCACCCGGAGACCGCCCGGCGGGCGCTGCAGAAGATAAAGGTGGAGTACGAGGTGCTCGAGCCGCTCGCCGACGCCGAGGAGGCGATGAAAGAGGGAGCCCCCAGGCTCCACCTCTCCGGCAACCTGCTCCGGCACATCCACATCCGCCACGGCGAGCCGGAGAGCGCGGAGGCAGAGGTGGTGGTCACGGGCGAGTACGAGGTCGGGATGCAGGACCAGGCGTTCCTCGGCCCCGAGTCCGGGCTCGCCGTCCCCGACGGCCAGGGCGGGGTGGACCTGTACATCTCCACCCAGTGGCTGCACATAGACCGGGACCAGGTGGCAGAGTCGCTGGGGCTGCCGCCAGAGCGGGTGCGGCTCGTGCTCTCCGGCGTCGGGGGCGCCTTCGGCGGGCGGGAGGACCTCAGCATGCAGATCCACGCCTGCATGCTCGCCCTGGAGACCGGACGGCCGGTCAAGATGGTCTACAACCGGGAGGAGTCCTTCTTCGGGCACGTCCACCGGCACCCGTGCAGGATGCGCTACGAGCACGGGGCCACCAGAGACGGCACCCTCGTCTACGTCAGGGCCCGCATCGTCCTCGACGGCGGGGCCTACGCCTCCAGCTCCAACGCCGTGTGCCTGAACGCGGCGACCTTCGCCTGCGGCCCCTACCGGGTGCCCAACGCGGAGGTAGACTCCTACATGCTCTACACCAACAACCCGCCGTGCGGCGCGATGCGGGGCTTTGGGGCGGTGCAGGTCTGCTTCGCCTACGAGGCGCAGATGGACAAGCTGGCCCGGGCTCTGGGGATGGACCCGGTCGAGCTGCGGATAAAGAACGCCATAGAGCCGGGGGACCGCTTCCCGTTCGGACAGGAGGTGCCGCCGCCCGCGCCGGTGGCCGAGCTCCTCGAGCGGCTGAAGAGGATACCCCTGCCCGAGGAGAAGGAGGTTTGGGGGCGGGAT
>JADDKG010000372.1 GCA_020253895.1 Rubrobacter sp. | reverse complement strand
CTGGGCCGGCCAGGGCATCTCCTTTGTGGGGGATGCCATAACCATGGTGGCCCTGGTGGTGCTGGTGGTGGACCTGACCGGCAGCGCGGTAAACGTCGGGGGGGTGCTCGTGGCCCGGCTGCTCCCGACCTTCGCCGGGCCGCTGGTGGGGGTGGTGGCCGACCGGCTCCGCGACCGCAGGAGGCTTCTGGTCGCGGTGGACCTCGTCCGGGCTGGGCTGGTCTGCGCCATGATCCCGGCCTCCAGCATGCCCCCACTGTACGCTCTGGCCTTCCTGCTGGGGCTCTGCCAGACCCTCTTCAACCCGACCATAAGGGCCTCCTTCCCCGGGGTGGTCGGCGGCGGGGACCTCACCCGGGCGAACGCGATCATCTCCGGGACGTTCAGCTGCGCCCTCGCCGCCGGACCGGCGCTGGGCGGGGTGCTGGTCGCCGCGGCCGGGGTGGACGCCGCCTTCGCGCTCGACGCGGCGACCTACCTCGTCTCGGCCGCCCTGCTTGCCACGGTCCCGATGCCCCGCCCGGTTGGGGGGGAGGGGGGCGGCGCGGGCTTTCTGCGGGAGCTGGCCGCCGGCTTCGGCTACCTGAGGGGGGCGCGGGTCCCGCTCGCCGTGGTGGCGGGGGCCGGGCTCCTCATGCTGGCCGAGAACACCACCGTCCCGGCCGAGGTCTTCCTGGCCAAACAGACCTTCGGGGCCGGGGACGCGGGCTACGGGCTGCTGGTGGCCACCTGGGGAGCCGGGATGATCGCCGGCTCCGGGCTCATGGCCGCCCTGGGGGACCGGGCGCGGTTGCTAACCTGGTACCTGGCGAGCGTCTTTGTGGCGGCCACCGCCCTCGCCGCCACGGGCCTCGCCCCCTTCTTCTGGGCGGCGCTCGGGGCTTTTACCCTCGCCGGGATCTGCAACGGGGTGGACAACGTCTCCACCGACGCCCTGCTGCAGAAGCGGGTCTCCGGGCCGTTCCTGGGGAGGGTGTACTCGGTGCTCTTCACCGCCCGCACCGCCGGCGAGAGCCTGGCCCTCCTTCTGGGAGGGGTACTGGTTGAAGCCACCGGGCCGCGGGCCACGTACGTGCTCTCGGCGGCGGCGGTGGCCGCCGTGGGGCTCCTGGTGCTCTCGCTGCTCGCCTCCTCCGACGATTAGGCGCCTTGTAGGGGGGGCGGGCGTGTGCGAAGATCATGGCTCGCAATGGACTTTGTGCGTTCTCCTGGGCCGGACCTTCCGAACGGGGCCAGGGTGGGGAGCTACGCCGGCGCCCTCGCCGCCTTCGCCCTCGCCTCCTGCGCCTCGTGGGCGTACTGGTACGGGGTGCCGCTCTCGGCGGAGGTTGCGGCCCTCGCTGGCCTCTTCGCGGCGCTGATGTGCGTCGTGCGGCCGTTTGCGGTCCGGCTCCCGGGAGGGGCTGCGGTCGACGGATCGGGGGCCCTCCGGGCGCTGGCGGCGGTGACGCTCGGCCCGGTCTGGGCGGCGCTCGCCTGCGTTCCCTACGCGCTCCTCCTCGGGGGGCGGAACCGCCTTATTGCTTGCTACGAGACGGTCCGCACCGCAGCGGGTGTCTCCCTTGCCGCTACCGTGTTCTCCGCCGCCTACGGGCAGCCGCTCGCCGGGGCTCCGGGAGGGGAGCCCGCTCCTGCGGCGTACGCCGCCCTGGCCGCGGGCCTCGCGCTGGTTGCGGCCGACGCCGCCGCGGGGGTGGGGCTTCTGGGCCTCGGGTGCGGTAGAGAGGCCGGCCGGGCGTGGAGAGAGGTCGTGCTCCCGGCCCTCCCGCCGGCCCTCGCCGGTGCCCTCGTCTGCTCCCTCACGGTTACGGCGCTTCTCATCTACGGCCCGGCTGCAGCACCCGTGCTGGCCCTCGGCGTCTTCGCCGTCCACCTGCTGGCCCGGCGCATCAGGGGGCGGCGGGAGGAGGAGCTGCGCCTCCGCGAGCGGGCGGGGAGGCTCGAGGAGGCCGCCCTCTCGGCGGGGATGGTCTTCGGGGCGGCCATCCTGGGGGAGCTGGGGCGCCGGGACGGCTACGCCCACCGGCACGCGGCGGCCACGGCGGTCTACGCCGCGGACATAGCGCGCGAGATGGGGCTCGACGGGCGGCGTGCTGAGCGGCTGCGCGTCGCCGGCTTCCTGCACGACATCGGGAGGTTCGGGCTCTCCGGGGATCCCTCCTCCCACCCCGAGCGGGGCGCCCGGATGCTGGAGGAGGCCGGGCTCGGGGAGCTTGCGGGCTGGGTCCGCTACCACCACGAGCGGCCCGACGGGCGTGGTCGGCCGCGCGGGCTGCGGGGACCTTGGATCCCCGTGGAGGCCAAGATCCTCGCCGCCGCCCAGGCGTACGCGGGGATGGTCCTCGCCCCGCCCCGTGGCGCCGGAGTGGGCTACGAGGCCGCCCGCCGGGAGCTCTGCGACGGCGCGGGAACCCGCTTCGACGGCGAGGTGGTCCGGGCCTTCCTGCGGGTGCTGGATACCGCACCCGAGGATTACCGCGCCGCGGCCGGGCCCCGCTTCACCTATCCTCCAGAGCCCGCCTCCGGCGCGGCACAATCCCCTGGCGCGTAGAGTTGTACGATGTGAAACAGGCTGGCATACTAAGGTGATGCAATCTGGCATCTTGTTCTGTGTTTCTTGGAAGAAGGCGGTAGGAGTTTGCGCCCCGGCTCCGGGCTGGGCAGTTCCCTGACGACCGGGCTGCTCCGGCTGGCGGCGGCCGCGACCCTGGCCGTTCTTTTGGCCGCCGGGGTTGGGGAGGGGGCCCTTGCCTACGCGGGTGTAGGGCTGCTCGCCGCCTTCGGCCTGCTCTGCGTTGCGGGCCGTCCGCGGCGGCTCCTGGACGAGCCGCTCGTCCCGCTCCTCGCGGACGCCTGCGCCGCCGGTTTGCTCGTCCTCGGCACCGGCGGGGGAGGCTCGCCCCTCTTCCCGCTCTACTTTCTGGCGGCGCTCGGGCTGGTCCGGGCGGGGGAGGTGTGGCGCCAGGTCGCCGGAGGGGCGGCGCTCGTCGCCGGCTACGTGGCCGCAGCGGGGGCGCTCTCCGGAGGCGTCCTCTTGCGGGCCGGGCTGCTCGCCGCCTTCTGCTGCTGCGCCGCGGTCCTGGGGAACCGGCTGTGGGATCTCTCCGGTCGTGGCCGGGAACTCGCCGCCCGGGCCGCCTGCGAGCGGGAGCTCTCCGGCAGGCTCGCGGTCCTAGGGGAGAGGCTCGGGCCCGTACTGGGGATGCTCGATACCGGACGGGTTCTCGGGTGGGTAGTGGAGACAGCCCGGGAGCTCTCCGGTGCCGCTTACGCGCATGCCGTGCTTCTGGAGGGCAACCTGCACCGCACGAGCATGGGAGAAGGCTTTCAGGCATGCCCGACGTGGTGGCACCCGGCGGTGCAGGAGCTCGTGCTCCGCAGCGTCCGTGGCGGGGAGCCCGTCCGCCGGCCGGACCTCGCGGTGCACGGCATGGAGGGGTTTCTGGTCGTTCCGGTGGAGGTCCCGGGCGGCGGGCACGGAGGGGCGGTGGTGGTCGGGGGCGGGCGGTTCGGCGACGTGGAGGAGCGGCTGCTCCTGGTCCTCTCCCGGCAGCTCTCGGCCGCCCTGCGGGATGCCGGCGGTGCGCCGGGGGGGAGGGACGCGGTAACCGGGCTCCCCAACCGGGCCTCGCTGCACCGGGTGCTGCGCCAGGAGCTCTCCTACGGTGGGTCGGCCACCCTCGTCTCCGTGAGGCTCGAGGGGCTCGACGACTACACCCGCGCCCACGGGATGGCGCTGGCGGAGGCGCTCGTGCGGCGGATCGGGGAGCGGCTCGCCGGTCGCTACCGGGCCTTCCGCTACGGGGTGGACGAGTTCTGCCTGCTCGTGCGCGGGGCGGATGAGGGCCGGGCGCGGAAGATCGCCAACTGGGCCCTGGACGTGGTGCGGGAGGTGGCCGGGGACCTCGATGCGTCCGCAGGGTGCGCCGTCTCCTCCGGTGGGGAGCAGGACACCGAGGAGCTGCTTGCCCGGGCACGCAGGCCGCTTGGGGCCGAAGAAGCCCGGCGCAGGCTGGAGGTGGAGGTCAGGGAGGTCGTCGCGGCCCTGCACGAGGCCGCAAGCGTCCGGGACCCGGAGCTCGGGAAGCACATGCTGGAGGTCTCCAGGCTCGCCCGCAGGGTCGGGGAGAAGCTCAGGCTCTCGCCCGGGGAGCTCGAGGCGCTCACCTACGGCGCCCTGCTGCACGACATAGGGAAGCTCGGGATCCCGGAGGCCATACTGAGCAAGCCCTCAGCGCTCTCCCCGCGGGAGTACGAGGTCGTGAAGCGGCACACCGAGCACGGGGCCAGGATCCTGAGGCACGTCAGGGCGCTCTCAGAGGCCATGCTGGCCGTCAGGCACCACCACGAGCGCTTCGACGGCGGGGGCTACCCCGACGGGCTGCAGGGGGCGGACATCCCGCTCCTCGCCCGGATAGTCTTCGTGGCCGACGCCTTCGACTCCATGACCCGTAGCCGCCCCTACCGCGGCGGGGCCTCGCGGCGGGAGGCCCTCAGGGAGATAGCACACAACTCGGGCAGCCAGTTCGACCCGCGGGTGGTGGACGCCCTGTTTGAGGTCATGGAGGAGCTGG
>JADDKG010000371.1 GCA_020253895.1 Rubrobacter sp. | reverse complement strand
CGGACCGGCCACGGGCCGCTGTACGTCACGATGAACGACGACGAGTTCGGGCCCCGGGAGTGCTTCATCGTGCTGGGCAAGCCGGGGGGGACGGCGGCTGCTTTTTCGGACGCCTTGGGGCGTATGATCTCGCTGGCCCTCAAGCACGGGGCCACCCCTGCGGAGATCTCCCACCAGCTCAAGGGGATCCAGGACGGCCACCCCGCGGGCGTCGGGCCGAACGCGGTGCTCTCGGTACCCGACGGCGTGGCCAAGGCGATGGCCGAGCACTACCTGGTGGAGGAGGACACCGCGGAGGCCCGGGAGCTGCCGATCATCGGGGCGTGCCCGGACTGCGGCAGCGGCCTGACCCGGCAGGAGGGGTGTGTGGTCTGCTACTCCTGCGGCTACTCGAAGTGCGGCTGAGGCCGCGAGGGTAACCGTAGCAGAAGAGGGCGGGGTCCCCGGAGGGCTCCGCCCTTATCTTTTCTCCCCGGGATGGGGCCTGCGGTCGAGGCCCTGATCCGCGAAGGAGGCCGGGTCCTCGGAGGGCTCGATGTGGATGAAGACCGTGCTCCCGGGGAGAGCCCCGCGGAGGTCCTTCTCTATCCTCTCCGCGAGGTCGTGGCCCTGCTTCACAGTCCAGCGGCCGGGGACCAGCACGTGCATGGAGATAAAGCGCCGCTGGCCGGAGGCGCGGGTCCTGAGGGCGTGGAAGCGGACGCCCTCCCGCTCGTAGCGGGAGAGCACCCCGGAGATGGTGTTCTGGTCCTCCGGGGGCAGAGCCCTGTCCAGCAGGCCGCTCGCGGTCTCCCTCAGGAGCCGTACCCCGGTCCACACGATGTTCGCCGCCACCGCCAGGGCGATGATGGGGTCGAGCGCGAGCCAGCCGGTGATCCCGGCGGCGGCGACGCCCGCTATGACCCCGGCGGTGGTCCAGACGTCGGTCATCAGGTGCCGGGCGTCCGCCTCCAGGGTGATGGACCGCAGCCGCCGCCCGGCCCGCAGCAGAACCAGGGCCACGGCGCCATTTATCCCCGCCGCCACCGCCGAGATGGCGAGGCCCGTCGGGATGTGGGAGAGGGGCTGGGGATCCACCAGCCGCTCCCAGGCGGAGATCCCTATCCAGGCGGCGGCCAGGATGATCAGGGCGCTCTCCAGGCCGCTCGCGAAGTACTCGACCTTGCCGTGCCCGTAGGCGTGCTCCTCGTCCGGGGGGCGGGCCGCGACCGTGAGGGCCCACAGCGCCGCTGCCGCCGCCACGAAGTTCACCAGCGACTCGGCGGCGTCGGAGAACAGGCCCACCGAGCCGGTGACGAGGTACGCCCCCAGCTTGAGCCCCACCGTTGCCACCGCTGCCGCCACCGAGAGCAGCGCGTACGCCCTGGGGGACCAGCTCGCTTTCTCTGTCGCTTTTCCGCTCATGGGGGTAAGAGTTTTCCCGGCCAGCGGGATTCTAAAGCGGCCGGAGCGGGTTTGCGAGGGCTTCCGGCGGCCTGACGGTCGTCCGTCCTTGCGGTAAACTCCGCTGCGGAGAGGTGGCAGAGCGGACGAATGCGGCGGTCTCGAAAACCGTTACGCCGGTAGCCCCGGCGTCGGGGGTTCGAATCCCCCCCTCTCCGCTCCCTTGAGAGAAGGCAAGCCGGCGCGCGGGGCACTCCCGGGAGTGCCCCGCGCGTTTGGCGTATGATCTTCGTATGGACAAGCGCGCTCGGCGGGGGGCGGGACTCTCGCCCGCAGACCTCGCGCTCGCGGCCGTGGCGGCCGGGGCGCTTGCGCTCTCCTTCTGGTTGAACGTCCGCTTCGGGGAGGTGACCCTGGAGCGGATCTCCTCGGACTCCATGCGGGTGCACGTGGACTTCGAGACCTTCTGGCGCTCGGCGGAGGCCTTTCTGCGGGGCGGGGACGTCTATAATACGGGGGCCACCCTCGAGAACTTGAACCCCCCGCTCTGGATCCTGCTGAGCAGCCCCCTCGGGCTGCTGGAGCCGCTCGTAGCCTACCGGGTGTTCGTGCTGATCTGCCTGGCCGCGATGGTGGGGGTCGTGGCCTGGAGCGCGCGGGAGGCCCGGCTGGAAGGCGGCTGGGCGGCGGCCGCCTCCGGGGCCGTGCTCCTCTCCTCACCGCTGCTGGCCACCCTGGCGCTCGGTCAGATCTACCCGCTCCTCGCCCTGGGGCTGGTGGCGGCTTGGGCCGCGCAGCGCCGCGGCCGTGGGGGGCTCTCCGGCGGGCTCCTGGGGCTGGTGGTCGCGGTAAAGCCCTCCCTGGCCCCCGTCCTCCTGCTGCCGCTCGCGCTCGGGAGGTGGAGGACGCTCGCTGCGGCCCTCCTCTCCGGCGCCGCCGCGACCCTCGTCGCCGCCGCGGCGGTCGGCTTCGGGGCCACCCTGGAGTGGGCGGGGATGCTTCTCAGCTCCTCCGCGAGCCCCTTCTGGGACAACGCCTCGCTGCCCGCCACCGCCGCCCGGCTCTTTACCGAGAACCGCTTCGCCCGGCCGCTCGCCCTGCTGCCGTGGATGGTCCCGGCGGCCCAGCTTCTGGGGGTTGCGCTCGTGGTCCTGACGGCCCTCCGGGCGCGGCACGACCCCGAGGCCGGGCTCTGGGCGCTCGTTGCCGCCTCCCTCCTCGCCTCGCCCATCGCCTGGCACAACTACCTGCTGCTGGTGGTGCCGGGGGTCATCCTGCTGCTCGGGCGGGGGAAGGCGGCGGTGGCCGGGCTTCTGCTCTCCCTGCAGCTCATCCCGCCGCAGTGGCCGCTGCTCTGGCAGCAGGGGACGGCCCTCGCCTCGCTCATGCTCAGCCTGTACGCCCTCATCCTGCTGCTCCACTGGGCGGCGCTTCTGCCTCCCCGCCCCTCTTCCTGAAGAGAGGCTTACTCTGCAGGCCGCCGTGGAATATATGGTCTCTCGGAGGCGCGTGCACACCTAAGAGGGAAGGGGTTTTCTCGGGCATG
>JADDKG010000370.1 GCA_020253895.1 Rubrobacter sp. | reverse complement strand
GAGGTGAGGCTGCTCGAGCCGGTCTTCGGGGTGGCGCCCGGGCAGTCGGCGGTCTTCTACACCCGGGACGGCGCGAGGGTGGTGGGCGGCGGCATCATCGCCCGGCGGGACGCTTAAGGAGGAGGTAGGAACTTTGGAGTTGTTCGTCGAGCTCATGAAGGGCCTGCTGTACGCGGGGGTGGCTGCGGCCTTCTTCCTGCTCGCGTGGGCGTTCTTCCGTTTGGCGAGGATCTTCTCCGCCGCCGAGAGGAGCCTCAAGGAGATCTCCGAGCAGCTGGTGCCGCTCATCGGCAAGACCCACACCACCATGGACAGCATAAACAGCCAGCTCTCGCAGCTCGACGAGGCGGTGGGGGACGTGGCCGGGATAACGGACGAGCTGGATCAGACCACCACCGTCATAACCCGCGGGGTCAGGGGCGGGGTCATCCGGCTCTCCTCGGCCACCGCCGGTCTCTCGCGGGGCATCAGCGCGTTCCTGGGCGGCAAGGAGCCGGAGGAGAAGGGAGGGCAGAAGAGGTGAAGGGCTGGGGCAAGGTGCTGGCCGGGGTGCTCCTCGGGGTGGCGGGCACGGTGTACGCGACCAACGAGGAGGTGCGCCGGAGGCTGCCCGGGGCGGCCCGGGACCTGCCCGAGACCCTGCGGCGGCGTTTTGATGAGGCGGTCGCCGCGGCCCGGGAGGCCTCCGAGCGCCGGCGCGAGGAGATCCTGCGCGAGCTGAGGGCCCGGGAGGCCGCCTCTGGGCGGGTCTCGCCGGACGGCGAGGGGTCTCCCGCGCGCAGCGAGGAGGGACGATGAGCGCCGGTGAAGCCGAGTACACCTACCTGCGGGTTCCGCCGGTCGCCGATCTACGGGCCTGCGTGGGCCTGGTCCTCGCCGGGATGGCCGCCCGGGCCAGGATAGGCGTCGGGGGGCTCGAGGAGGCGGTGGAATTGCTCGAGGGCTTCCACTCCGAGAGCGCACCCACCAGCTTCCGCTTTGCGGTGGTCGACGGAACGGTCGTCGCGGAGGTCGAGGAGCCCGACGGGGAGGGCGAGAGCCGCTGGCGCACCGTGGTGGAGCTGGTTTCGTGAGCGGCGGCTACCCGCGGCCGGACAAGGCGCGGACCCGGCGGCTTCTGGAGAGGTACAACCGGGAAGGCGACAG
The DNA here is from genome assembly GCA_020253895.1 of Rubrobacter sp. Taxonomy (GTDB): domain Bacteria; phylum Actinomycetota; class Rubrobacteria; order Rubrobacterales; family Rubrobacteraceae; genus Rubrobacter_B. The sequence continues at coordinate 4,334 of JADDKG010000370.1, read as the reverse complement.
GCAGGCCCGGGAGCAGGTCATCCAGGAGCAGCTACCGCTCGCCGAGTTTCTGGCGCGCAAGTTCGCCGGCCGGGGGGAGCCGCTGGAGGATCTCGTGCAGGTGGCCTCCGTAGGGCTCATAAAGGCGGTGGACCGCTTCGACGTGGACCGGAACATCGAGTTCTCCACCTACGCCACGCCCAACATCCTCGGCGAGATAAAGCGGCACTTCCGGGACAAGGGTTGGGCCATGCGGGTGCCGCGAGGGCTGCAGGAGCTCAGGCAGGCGGTAAAGGAGGCCATCCGGGAGGAGGCCGTAAAGACAGGCCGTTCGCCGACCATGGACGAGCTTGCCGAGCGGCTGGATACCGACGTGGAGAGCGTGGCCGAGGCGCTCACGCTAGGCCGGGCGTACAACACCACGAGCCTGGACGCCCCCATAAGCCAAGACGACGCCGAGGGGGACACAATCATGGACCTGCAGGCGGATGAGAACCAGCCCATAGAAGGCATCGAAGACAAGCTCTTGCTGCAGGAGGCGATGCGCGGGCTGCGCGAGCAGCAGCGGGAGATCCTGCGGCTGCGGTTCAACGAGGGTAAGACCCAGACCGAGATCGCCGAGCGCATCGGGGTCAGCCAGATGCACGTCTCGCGGCTGCTGCGGCGGGCGCTGGCCGACCTGCGCCGCTCGCTCTCGGAGATGGAGCGTGAGCGCCACTAGAAAACCCGCTCCGGGAAAGTACAATACCCCCAGCATGGAGCATATGAAAAGCGCCGAGATACGCCGCAGGTTCCTGGACTTCTTCGCCGAACGGGACCACAGGATCTATCCCAGCTCCTCCCTGATCCCGCACAACGACCCCACCGTGCTTCTCACCACGGCCGGGGTCCAGCAGTTCATCCCGTACTTCCTGGGGCAGGAGAAGCCGCCGCACCCCCGGGCGGCCAGCGTCCAGAAGTGCTTCCGGACCCAGGATCTGGAGGAGGTGGGAGACCCCAGCCACCTCACGTTCTTCGAGATGCTCGGGAACTTCTCCTTCGGTGACTACTTCAAGAAGGAGGCTATCGGGTGGGCCTGGGAGTTCCTCACCGAGGGGCTCGGCATCCCCCCCGAGCGGCTGTGGGTGACCATCTTCGAGGGGGACGAGGACGCCCCCGAGGACCTCGAGGCCAAGAGGTTCTGGATGGAGGTTGGGGTGCCCGAGCACAAGATCTTCGGGCTCCCCAAGTCCGAGAACTGGTGGGGACCCGCGGGTGAGACCGGGCCTTGCGGGCCCTGCTCGGAGATCTACTACGACTACGGCGAGGAGTTCGGACGGGGGGATCCCCTGGAGGACCCCCGCTACGGCCCCGGCGGCGAGGAAGGGGACTCCCGCTTTCTCGAGGTGTGGAACCTGGTCTTCAACCAGTACGAGCAGCTGCGGGACGGGAGCCTGCGACCGCTGGAGCAGACCGGGATAGACACCGGGATGGGCCTGGAGCGGATCACGGCGGTGATGCAGGGCGTGCGCTCGGTCTACGAGACCGACCTCTACGCCCCGGTCATCGAGCGGGCCCGGGAATACACCGGCGTCGCGCTCGGCGACGATGAGACCACCGACCGGGCGCTGCGCATCCTCGCCGACCACGCCCGGGGGATGGCTTTTCTGATCGCCGACGGCGTCCGGCCGGGCAACCAGCGGCGGGAGTACGTGCTGCGCAGGATCATCCGCCGGGCCACCCGCGAGGCCTACGGGCGCTTCGGGCTCGACGCCGGGCAGATAGCCTCGCTCGCAGAGACCGTGACGGACTACATGGGCGACTTCTGGACCGAGCTGCGGGAGGCGCGGGAGGAGATCCGGCGGGTGGTCAGGAGCGAAGCCGCCCGGTTTATCGACATCTACCACTCCGGGATGCGACTGCTCGAGGACGAGATATCCCGGCTCGAGGGCAATCAGTTCCCGGGCGAGGTGGCCTTTATGCTGCACGACACCTACGGCTTTCCGGTGGAGGTCACGCGGGAGGTGCTCGCCGAGCGCGGCATCTCGCTGGACGAGGCCGGCTTCCGGCGGGCGATGGAGCGGCAGCGGGAGCGGGCCCGCGAGGCGCTCGAGGGGCACGAGCGGGCGGTGGCCGCCTTCCGCGACATGGAGATCAGGAGCCGCTTCGTCGGCTACGAGCGGGAGCAGGTGGAGACCAGGATAGTTGCCATCGAACCCGTCCCCGACGCAGAGGGGGAGGTCTACCTCGTCCTGGAGGAAAACCCGTTCTACGCCACCGGCGGGGGGCAGGTGGCGGATACCGGTTGGATCTCCTCGGAGAAGGGCCAGCTGGAGGTTATCGACGCCATTCCCGCCGGGGACTACCAGGTTCTGCGGGCGAAGGTCGAGCGCGGCGATTTCCGGGCCGGGGACGAGGTGGTGGCCTCCATAAACCGGGTGCGCCGCCAGCAGATAGAGGCCAACCACACCGCCACCCACATCCTTCACTGGGCCCTGCGGGCCGTGCTGGGCAAGGAGGTGGTGCAGGCCGGGAGCTACGTCGGCCCCGACCGGCTGCGCTTCGACTACCGCTACTCGGGCCGGGTGGGCGAGGAGGAGCTGGCCCGCATCCAGGAGCTTTGCCTGCTCAAGATCACCGAGAACCAGCCCGTCCGCTACTACACCACCACGCTGGAGGAGGCCCGCAAGCTCGGCGCCATCATGCTCTTCGGCGAGAAGTACGGGGAGCTGGTGCGGGTTGTGGAGGTGGACGGCTTCTCCCGCGAGCTGTGCGGCGGGACCCACGTGCGGAGCACGGCGGAGATAGGGGCTTTCAAGATCGTCTCCAACCGGAAGCACGGCGCGGACCTCTACAGGATCGAGGTGATTACCGGGCGGGAGGCGCTCTACTACCTCACGCGGGCCACCGAGACCGCCGAGCGGCTGGCCTCCGAGCTGGGGCTCTCCGGGGTGGATGAGCTCCCGGAGGCGGTGGGCAGGCTGCGCGAGGAGCTGCGGGAGGCCCGGGAGGAGCTCCGCCAGCAGGTGCTCAAGAGGGGGCTGGAGGAGGTCGGCTCGCTGGTGGAGAACGCCGAGTCCATCGACGGAACCAAGGTGGTCACCGGCCGGGTGGCCGCGGCGGACGTCAGGGACCTGCGGCAGCTCTCCGACGACGTGAGGAACCGGGTGGGGGGGCCGGCCGCAGTGGTGCTGGCGGCCGACCTGGACGGCAAGGCGGTGCTGGTGGCGAACTTCCACCCGGAGGTCTCCAAGCGGGTGAAGGCCGGGGACGTGGTCCGGGAGGCGGCCGGCATCCTCGGCGGCGGCGGCGGGGGTAGCCCCACCATGGCGCAGGCCGGGGGCGGGAACCTGGAGGCGATCCCCGCGGCCCTGGAGCGGGTGCGGCAGATCCTGAGCCGCGAGCTCTCCGGCCGCGGAGGGTGAGACCCGCCGGCGGACGGGTGGCCGCGCTCGATCTGGGGGAGGCCTGGACGGGGGTCGCCGTCTCCGACCCTACGAGGACCATCGCCCGGCCGCTCGAGGTGGTGAGGACCGAGGAGCTCTGCGGGCTCCTGCGCCGGCTCATCCGCGAGGAGGGGGTCGGGGAGGTCGTCGTGGGGATGCCACGGACGCTGCGGGGGGAGAGGGGCTTTCAGGCCCGGCGGGTCTCGGATAGACTAGGCTCGCTGAAGGCGAGCTTCCCGGAGGTCCGGTTCGTGGAATGGGACGAGAGGCTCACCACCAGGATGGCCTCCGCGCTGCTCCGGGAGGGGCGCGGGCGCGGCGGGCGCCGGGAGCGAGTGGATCACCTGGCCGCCGCCCGGATGCTGCAGGAGTACCTCGAGCTGGGAGGGGGCGCTTGAGGCGCTACAACAGGCGCAAGGCTAAGGACTGGGAGGAGCTGGAGGCCCGGCTCGACGCCATAGTCGGGCGGCCCGCCTCTGCCAGGCGCCGCAAGAAGCGCCGCTCCGGGAGGCCGCTTGCGGGGCTGCTGCTTCTGGCGGGGGTGCTCGCCGTTATCTACGCCATCTTCGCCGCCGCCACCGGCGGGGATGAGGCCCGGGCGGAGCCGGTGAAGATCCGGGTTGCCAAGGGCGACACCCTCTCCGGGGTAGCCGAGCGTCTGGAGGAGAAGGGGGTCATCGGGAGCTCCTTCCTCTTCGAGCTGGAGGCCCGCCTGGAGGGCAAGAGCACCGCCATAAAGCCCGGGGAGTACACCTTCCGCCCCGGGGAGGACGACGACCGGATCCTGGCGCGCCTCACCGCGGGGCAGGCCGCCCCTACCTTCACCGTGACCATCCCCGAGGGGCTGACCATAGAGCAGACCGCCCGGCGGGTCGCCCGGGCGAGCGGCGGGGACATCACGGTGGAGGAGTTCGAGCGTGCCGCCCGGAG
>JADDKG010000037.1 GCA_020253895.1 Rubrobacter sp. | reverse complement strand
TCTTCGAGGTCTCCCCGCTGCGTCCGGGCGGGCTGCTCGCGGGCAAGTTCGTGACGTACGTCCTGCTGGTGGCGGCGGTGAACCTCGCGGTCGCCGGGGTGCTCGCTGCGGTGCTCGGCATCCCGGTCCGCGGAGGGTTCGGGCTGCTCGCTGTGGTGATGGCAGCGCTCGCGGCGGCGTCCATCGCGGCGGGCTTCCTGCTCTCCGTGCTCTCCCGCAGCCAGCTGCAGGCCATACAGGTCTCGATGCTGGTTTTCATCGCGAGCGGCTTCTTCTCCGGCTTTCTCTTTCCGCTCAGGGAGCTGGGACAGCCGGCGCTCGGGGTCTCCTACCTACTGCCGGCCACCTACGGCATAAGGGCCCTGCAGGAGGTTATGATCCTCGGCCGGTGGCCCGCGTGGGGGGATCTCTTGGGGCTTGCCGCCATCTTCTGCGCCTCGGCGGTCTTGGCCCGCCTCCTGATGGTCCGCAGGGGAGTGAACCCGTGACCCCGGTGATCGAGGCCGAGGGCGTCTTCCGGAGCTTCGGCGGCGAGGAGGTCCTCAAGGGCATCGACCTCGCGGTGGAGGAGGGGGAGATCTTCGGCCTCATCGGTCCCTCCGGGGCGGGGAAGAGCACCCTGACCCGCCTGCTCACCGGCTACCTGCGGCCCTCGCGGGGGAGCGTGCGGGTCTTCGGGCGGGACCCCTTCTCCTTCGGGGCCCCGGACCGCCGCAGGGTGGGCTTCATGCCGCAGGGCTTCGTCCTCTACGAGGGGCTCTCGGTCCGCCAGAACGTGAACTTCGCCGCCGGCCTGTACGGCCTGCGGCTGGGCCGGCGGAGGCGGCGGGTGCGCGAGGTGCTGGAGTTCACCGAGCTGTGGAAGGACCGGCGCAAGGCCGCCTCGAAGCTCTCCGGGGGGATGCGGCGGCGGCTGCAGCTCGCCGCCGCGCTGGTGCACGAGCCGCAGCTCCTCTTCGTGGACGAGCCTACCGCCAACCTGGACCCGATCCTCCGCCGCAAGTTCTGGGACGGGTTCGGGGCGCTGCGGGACATGGGACGCACCCTCTTCGTCACCACCCAGTACGTGGGCGAGGCCGAGCTGTGCGACCGGGTGGGCCTCCTCTCCGACGGGGTCTTGGCCGCCGTCGGAACCCCGTCGGAGCTTCGCCGGCAAGCGTTCGGCGGCGAGACCATAGAGCTGACGCTCGGGGGCAAACCCGGCAGGCTCGGCCGGCACCTGGATGCGCTGGAGGAGGTGGGGCACGTGGTCGAGGTGCGGGAGGAGGGCTCCGGCGAAGGTGCTGCGTCGAGCACCGTGCGCCTGGTGGTGGAGGACGCCGACACCGCCCTGCCGCGGGCCTTCGAGGCGCTGCGCGGTGCCGAGGTGCGCTCCGCGGATCTCATCTACCCGTCCTTCGACGAGGTCTTCCTCCGGCTGGTGCGCGGGCCGGCTTGGGGCCGGCGGGCTTAGAATAGGGTGATGGATATCTGGCGCCGGTCCAGGCGGAAGAAGGAGGCGCGCCGTCCTCCGGCCTCCCCGGAGACGGGACGGCGCCGCGCCCCGACCCCCATCTACGTCTCCCGGAGGGTCTTCACGGCGCTCGTGGTGCTTCTGCTCCTCTCGGTGGGGCTCATCCTGTACCTCGCCCCGATCATCTTCGAGGTCCTCTTCGGCGGCATAGCGCTCGCCCTGGTGCTCTCCTACCCGGTGCGGGCGCTCTCCCAGGTGATGCCCAGGGAGCTGGCCATCCTGGTCACCGTTGTAGGGCTCTTCGGGCTGGTGGCCCTGGCGCTGCTCTTTCTGGTTCCGCTGCTCATAGAGCAGCTCACGAACTTCGTGAGGATCACGCCCGCCATAGCCGCGAGCGCCGCGGAGTTCTTCGGCTCCCTGGACGACATACTCAACCGGCGGGACCTGCCGCTGCAGCTGCCGGAGAGCTTCGTCTCGGACCTGGTGAGGGACCTCTTCGACCGGGCCCAGCAGCTCCTGGAGGGTATGATCCGCAACCTGATCGGGTTTATCTCCGGGGCGTTCAGCTTCGCGGTGGGCGTGCTGGGGGTGCTCTTCGTGGCGATCTACCTGCTCATAGACGTCCGGAAGGTCAAGGCCGCATACCTCAGGATGATCCCCCACCGCTACCGCTGGGACGCCCGGGAGCTGTGGGACGCCTTCGGGGTCTCGCTCTCGCGCTACCTGGGAGGGCTGCTCTTCGTGGTGGTGGTGCAGGGGGCCCTCTCGGCGGCGGCGCTCTGGGTGCTGGGGGTGCCCTACCCGCTCCTGCTCGGCGCCTGGGTCTCGCTGACCGCCATAATCCCGTACCTGGGGCCGTTTTTGGGCGCGATCCCGGCGATCATCGTGGCCTTGATCTTTACCACGCCCACCACCGCGGTGCTGACGGTGATCGCCTACATCGCCATCCAGCAGTTCGAGGGGAACTTCCTGACCCCCAGGATCCAGGGCCGGGCTCTGCAGGTGCACCCGATCATCGTGCTCCTGGCGGTGATCGGGGGCGGGCAGATCGCCGGGATCGTGGGGATCCTGTTCGCCGTGCCGGTGCTGGCGATCCTGCGGGTCTTCGTGGACTTCTTCCGGGTCCGCCTGAAGGTGGCCCCTCCCCGGGACGCCGCCTAGCCGGCCGCCGCCTCGCCCTGCTCGATGAGCCGCTGCAGCTCCCTCTGCAGGGTGCCCACCGCCTCCTCCGGGGAGACCTCGCCCTTGAGGGAGGCGCTGAACTGCTCGGCCATCCTCAGGGACATGTCCGAGTAGTACGGCGAGACCGGTCGCGGGCGGGAGTTCTGGATGATGGCCTCCTTGCCGAGCCTGGCGACGGGGACCTTCTCTAGCACCTCCCGGTCCTCGTAGAGGCTGCGGCGCGGCGGCAGCCGGGAGCCCTGCAGGGCGTTGGTCTTGAGCTGCTCGGGGGCGGTCATCCACCGGATGAACTCCCAGGCCGCATCCTGCCGGTCGGAGGCGGCGTTGATAAAGAAGTTCCAGCCTCCGAGGCAGCTGTAGCTCCTCTGCCCTTCGCCCCCTACGGGAAGCTCGGAGATGCCTACCTGCCCGGGCTCTATCCGGGACTCGGCGGGGTTGCCTACGAGGGCGTAGACGTAGGGCCAGTTGCGCATGAAGACGGCGTCTCCCCGCAGGAAGGCCCCGTGCGACTCGTCCTCTTTGTAGGTGGTGACGGCCTCCGGAGCAACCCCATCCTCTATCATGCTCCGCTCGGTGGTAAGCCCGGCAACAGACTGGGGGCTGTCTATGAT
>JADDKG010000369.1 GCA_020253895.1 Rubrobacter sp. | reverse complement strand
TGATGGGCCTGCTCCTCGCCCGCGACCGCTTCGCCCGCGACCGGCTCGGCTGGAGCGTGCGCGAGAGGGGGCTCCCGCCGGAGGCGGCCCGCATGCGCATCCTCTGCTCGGAGGCCGCCCACTTCAGCGTGACCCGCTCGGCGGTTCTGCTGGGGCTCGGGGAGCGGGCGGTCGTGACCGTGGGGACCGACGCCGGACGCCGGATGAGCCTGGAGGCGCTCGACCGGGCGCTGGAGGGCCTCGGGGAGCGAGGGCTCGTGCCCGTCGCCATCGTGGCGACGGCGGGCACCACGGACTTCGGGAGCATAGACCCGCTGCCGGAGCTTGCCTCCTGCGCCCGGGAGCTCGGGCTGTGGCTGCACGTGGACGCCGCCTACGGCGGGGCCCTCGCGCTGAGCGAGAGGTACCGGAGCAGGCTCGCCGGGATAGAGGACGCCGACTCCATAGCGGTGGACTTCCACAAGGGCTTCTACCAGCCGGTAAGCTGCGCCGCCTTCCTGGTCCGCAGCGGCGGAGAGCTCGCCCGGATCGAGGCCCGCGCCGACTACCTCAACCCCGAGGAGGAGGACCTCCCCAGCCTGGTAGGCAAGTCGCTCCAGACCACCCGCCGCTTCGACGCCCTCAAGCTCTACGTCTCCCTGCGGGCGCTCGGCAGGCGGCGCCTGGCCGCGATGGTCGAGCGCACCGTGGGGCTGGCTGAGGCGGCCGCGGGGTTCGTCCGGGAGGCACCGGAGCTGGAGCTCGCCGCCCGGCCCCAGCTCGGGACGGTGGTCTTCCGGTACCGGCCCGCCCGCCCGGGGGATGCAGACCGGATCAACGCCGGCATCCGGCGGGAGCTGCTGAGGAGCGGGGAGGCGGTGGTGGCCCGCACCCGGGTGGACGGGAGGGTGCACCTCAAGCTCACCCTGCTCAACCCGCTCGCCACCCCGGAAGACCTCCGGGGGCTGGTGGAGGCGGTGGTACGCACCGGAAAGAGACTGGAGGGGGTATGCTCGACCAGCGCATGACGGCCCGGCAGACCGCCGGCCACGCCGCGATGCAGGGCCTGCTCAACTGCTTTGTGCGGGAGGCCGGGGAGGGAGCGGCCATCCCGTGCGGGGGCGGAGGGGAGAGGGCGCTCCTGGTCCCCCTCAACAGGCTGGGGATGGAGGTGCTCGCCCCCCTGCGCTACCTCTCCCCCACCGGGCGGCACCTCTTCGGCTCCCCCATCACGGCCGGTCCCGCAGGGGACCCCCGGCGGGCGGAGCTGGACCACCCCACCCTGGCGGCGCTGCTGGTCCGGGAGCTCTCCCTGGAGCGGGGCGGCGCCCCCGAGGAGCTGCTCCTGCGCATCCTGGAGAGCCGCCGCAACGTGGAGCGCTTCCTGGAGGCGCGCCTCGGGAGCGGGGAGAGCACGGAGGAGGGGTTCATAGCAGCGGAGCAGTCGCTCGTCTTCGGCCACCAGCTGCACCCCGCCCCCAAGAGCCGCCGTGGGTTCACCGGCGAGGAGCTGGCCGCCTACTCCCCCGAGATGGGAGCCTCCTTCCCCCTGCACTACTTCCGGGCCCACAGCTCCGTAATCTCCGAGGGCTAGGCGCTCCCGCAGACCGCCGCGGAGCTCATCCGGGAGGAGCTCCGGCGGGACCCGGCGGCACCCGAGGCCCCCGACGGTGACGGGCACGCCCTCGTCCCGGCCCACCCCTGGCAGGCCGGGATGCTGCTCCGCCGCCCGGAGGTGCGGCGCCTGATCGGGGAGGGGCTGCTGGAGCACCTGGGACCGGTGGGGAGCCCCTACCGGCCCACCTCCTCGGTCCGCACCGTCTACCGTCCGGGGGCGCGCTTCATGCTCAAGCTCTCTTTGGGCGTCGGGATCACCAACTCCGTCCGGAACAACCTGCGCAAAGAGCTCAGGCGGGGCATAAAGATGTGCCGGGTGCTGGAGAGCCGCGTCGGGCGGGAGCTCGAGAGACGCTTCCCCGGCTTCCGGATCCTCCGCGACCCGGCCCACATCACGGTGGAGACGGGAAGCGGGGAGGAGTCCGGCTTCGAGGTGGTGCTGCGGGAGAACCCCTTCCGCGGCGGGGAGGACGCCGCCCCCCTCGTCGCGCTGTGCCAGGACGGGATCGGGGAGGAGGGCTTGCTCCTCGCCAGGATCGTGGGGCGCCTCGCCCGCGAGGAGGGCCGCCAGGTGGCGGAGGTGAGCCGGGAGTGGTTCCGGCGCTACCTGGAGATCTCGCTGCGGCCCATCCTCTGGCTCTACCACACCCACGGCATCGCCCCGGAGGCCCACCAGCAGAACAGCGTCCTCGTGCTGGAGGGTGGCTATCCGGCCCGCTTCTACTACCGGGACAACCAGGGCTACTACTTCCGCCGGTCGGCCCGGGAGCACCTGGAGAGGCTCGTCCCCGGGGTGCACGGGATAGAGGACGACACCGTGGTGGATGATGCGGTTGCCGACGAGCGGCTGCGCTACTACTTCTTTATCAACAACCTCTTCGGGCTCGTGAACGCCTTCGGGTGCGCCGGGCTCGCCGACGAACGGGACCTGCTCTGCGATCTGCGCCGGGTGCTGGAGGAGGTGGAGCCCGGGTCCCGTTCTTCGGAGCTCGTCCCCAGCCTGCTCCACCTGCGGAAGCTCCCCGCCAAAGCGAACCTCCTCACCCGGCTGCACGACATGGACGAGCTGCTCGGTGACCTGGAGACCCAGTCGGTCTACGTGGAGGTAGACAACCCCCTGGCGGAGGTGAGGCCGTGAGAGAGACGCGCGGAGGGTACGCCCACAAGACCTTCGACCCGGAGATCGGGATGGAGATAGCCTTCCGGCCCCTCGGGCTGGAGGAGGATCTGGAGAGGGTCCACGCCTGGATGAACGAGGAGCACGTGATCCCCTTCTGGCAGATGGCCTGGTCCCGGCAGAGGATAGAGGCTTACCTGCGCGACCTCCTCGCCGACGCCCACTCCACCCCCTATATCGGGCATCTGGACGGTACACCCATGAGCTACTGGGAGGCCTACCGGGCGGCGGACGACGTCGTGGCGACCTGCTACCCGGCCGCCCCGCAGGACCGGGGGGTCCACCTCCTCATCGGGCCCCCGGAGTACGTGGGGAGGGGGTTCGCGCTCCCGCTCCTGCGGGCGATGACCGCCTTCCAGCTCGCGGACGGGGCGGCGGAGAAGGTCGTCGCCGAGCCCGACGTCCGCAACCGGCGCATGATCCACGTCTTCCAGAAGTGCGCCTACGAGCCGCAGGGGGAGGTGGAGCTCCCGGACAAGCGGGCCCTCCTGATGTTCTGCCACCGCGAGGAGTTCGAGAGGAGGTTTCCGGATGCGCTCGGGTAGGGTCTTCTGGGACCTTCTGGGGATAGGGATCGGGCCGTTCAACCTCTCGCTCGCCGCCCTGCTTGAGCCGGTGGAGGAGGTGGAGGCGCTGTTTGTGGAGAAGAAGCCCCGCTTCGAGTGGCACCCGGGCCTCCTCATGGAGGGGACCACCCTGCAGGTGCCCTTTCTCGCCGACCTGGTGACCATGGCCGACCCAACGAGCCC
>JADDKG010000368.1 GCA_020253895.1 Rubrobacter sp. | reverse complement strand
TGGAGGGCTCCACCACGCTCACCCGGGTGGGACGCTGGTCGGGCACCGCCCTCAGGTGCGGGGGGTTGTGGCCGTAGCGTCCGCGCTCCGGCCCCTCGGTGCCGAAGAGGTCGCCGAGCGAGGTACCGAAGGCCGAGGATCTCTCCGCCCGGCCGAGCCGCCGGACGGCGGGGCCGGGCTCGCCGGCGCGGCCGCCGTTGCCGTAGGAGCCTTTGGCGTAGCGCTCCTCTTCCTCCTCGTCGTCGTAGTAGTCGTCGTCCACCCCGAACCCGAAGTAGGCCGCGACCCGCTCCAGCTGCTCTCTAACTCCCATCCTGCCTCCTTGCGGACCCATCCTCCTCTATCAGCGTCCGGCCGACCCTCACCAGCGTTGACCCCTCTTCGACCGCTACGGGGTAGTCGTTGCTCATGCCCATGGAAAGCTCGGAAAGGTCGAAGTGCGGGCGCCAACTTCCTCTTAGCCTATCACGTATCTCTCGAAGCTGGGCGAAAACATAGCGTACATTCTCCGGGTCTTCAACCAGGGGGGCGAGGGTCATGAACCCCCGGACCCGGACCTTCCCGGAGGCGGCCGCGGCCTCGAGCAGGCGCTCCACCCCGCCGGGCTCCACCCCGTACTTGGACTCCTCGCCGCTGACGTTGACCTGCAGGAGGACGTCGGTGCCGCCCTCAGGAGCCCGCCGGGCAAGCTCCTCGATGAGCCGGACGGAGTCCACGGAGTGTATGAGGGTGACCCGGGGGACCACGAGCCTGGCCTTCCTGCGCTGCAGGTGCCCGATGAAGTGCCACTCGAAGCTGTCGCCGAAGAGCTCCTGCTTCCGGATGAGATCCTGGGCCCGGTTCTCGCCCACGAGCCTGACCCCGGCCTCCCTGAGGGCGGAGATCTGGTCGGGCTCGTAGTACTTGGTGGCCACGAGTATCCGGGGCCACTCGCGGCGCCCGCTGCGCTCAAGCGCCCGGGCGATGTTCTCCCGCACAAGCTCCAGGCGCTCCCGAATGCTGGCGGCGCTGACCGGGATGCTCATCCGGCGACCCTCGCGACCGCCGCCAGGCTGCGCCCGGTCACGGGCTTCTGCTTGCGGTGGGAGAAGAAGAGGTCGGGGTGGCAGCCGGTGCACAGCCCGAGGTCCACGACCTCCTCCACGCCGGCCTCCTCGAGGTCGCGCCGGATCGACGCCGGCAGGGAGAGCTGCCTCCCAGAGACCACGTCCCCGCCGAACCTCCGGGCGAACCTGCGGGCAAGCTCCGGGGAGACCTCGTAGCAGCACTCCCGGATGCACGGCCCGATGTACGCCCGCAGGCCCCCGCCGGACATCCGGCGGGCCGCTTTGCCGGAGATCCCCGCGAGCGTCCCCTGCCAGCCGGAGTGGACCATCCCCACCCCCGACTCCCCCACGAGGGCCACCGGGGCGCAGTCAGCGACCCCCACCGTGAGGCACAGCCCGCTCTCCGCGGTGATCATGGCGTCGGCCTCCCCGGCGAAGCCCCCCTCTGAGACCTCGACGACGCCGTCGCCGGCGACCTGGCGGACCCAGGCGACGGGCCGGTGGCCCATGGCCTCGCGGACCCGAGAGAGGTTCTCGGCGACCGCTCCCTCGTCGTCGCCGACCTTGCGGGAGACGTTGAGGGTGTCATAAGGCGCCCGGGAGACCCCGCCGAGGCGGGTGAAGAACCACACCCTTGCCCCCTCGGGCTCGGGATCCGGGGCGAGGTAGACCGCCCGCCGGCCACGCAGCGCAACACCGGCCGGAAGCGCGGCGGTCCGGTAAGGATGCAGGGACACGCTCCGCTCCGGAGAACGTTCCAGCCGGGCCCTAGCGGCGGCGGAGGAAGGCCGGGATGTCCAGGACGTCGCCGTCCTCCTGCTGCGGACGCGGCTCCTCCTCGGCAGGACGCGGCGGCGTCTCGGCCACCGGCCGCTCTATCCGCCGCTGGTTCGCCAGCCGCTGGTCGAAGCCGGTGGCGATCACCGTGACGCTCACCTTGTCCCCGTAGCTCTCGTCTATCACCGCGCCGAAGATCAGGTTCGCATCCTGATGGGCGGCGTTGTGGACGATCTCGGCCGCCTCGTTCACCTCGAAGAGCCCGAGCTCCGGGCCGCCGGTGATGTTCAGTATGATCCCGGTCGCGCCCTCGATGCTGGCCTCGAGCAACGGGCTGGAGATCGCCAGCCGGGCGGCCTCGGCCCCCCGGTTCTCGCTGCTGGACTCGCCGATGCCCATGAGGGCGGAGCCGGAGTTCTGCATGATGGTGCGCACGTCGGCGAAGTCCAGGTTTATGAGGCCGGGGACCGTGATCAGGTCGGTTATCCCCTGAACGCCCTTGCGGAGGATGTCGTCGGCCATCTTGAAGGCTTCCATCATGCTGGTCCGCTTCTCAGCCACCTGGAGCAGCCGGTCGTTGGGGATGATGATGAGGGAGTCCACGTTCTCCTTGAGCTTCTTTATCCCCTCCTCGGCGTAGGTGGCCCGCCGCCTCCCCTCGAACGAGAACGGCCGGGTCACCACCCCGACGGTGAGCGCACCAGCCTCCCGGGCGATCTTGGCAACCACCGGAGCGGCCCCGGTGCCCGTCCCGCCGCCCTTGCCCGCGGTGACGAACACCATGTCGGCCCCGCGCAGCGCCTCCTCGATCTCCGCCTTGCTCTCCTCGGCGGCCTCCATCCCGATCTTGGGGTCCGCCCCGGCCCCAAGACCGCGCGTGATCTTCTCGCCGATGTGGATCTTCTGGTCGGCGTCGCACATCTGAAGGGCCTGCGCATCGGTGTTGATCGCTATGAACTCGACCCCCTGCAGGCCCGAGTTGATCATCCGGTTGACGGCGTTGGTACCGCCGCCACCGATCCCCACAACCTTTATGACCGCCAGATAACTCGTCCCCGCATCTAACATCGTCTCGCTAGCCCTCCATGAACTACTCGCCTGTCCTCGTTGGTGGAAGGGTCCGCCTTACCCCCCTCGGAACCAGCTCTTCACCGCCTCCACAATGCTACCAAAACTGAGCGCCCGTGCACCCTTACTCTCCGGTCCAGCGTGATCGTTTTTGGCGGCCAAGTATAGCAGACCTACAGCTGTTGAATACTGAGGCTTTTGTATAGGTTTAACCTGTCCCCGGACGTGGCGTGGTCTGGCGGTTCTGACGCGGGTGCGGAGGATGTCCTCGGCGAGCTCTGGCATACCGTCCAGGAGTGACCCTCCGCCGGTGAGGACGGCACCCGCGGGGAGGCTGGTGGGAAGGCGGGCCTCCCTTATGGAGTCGCGGGCGTACTCCAGTATCTCGCGGGCGCGGCACTCCAGGATCTGGCTCATAAAGTGGGCGTTGTAGTGCCTGCCGCCGAGGCCGACGGCGGCGACGGGGTCCACGGCGGTGGAGAGCACGGTGCCGTAGCGGAGCTTGAGGCGCTCGGCGCGCTCCACGGGGATCTTCAGCCCGTAGGCCAGGTCTGAGGAGAAGCTCTGCCCCCCGAGGGGGATGACGTCCGTGTGGGAGAGGGCGCCGCGCTGGAAGACGGCGATG
>JADDKG010000367.1 GCA_020253895.1 Rubrobacter sp. | reverse complement strand
CGGTGCATCGTGGCCCAGCAGGGGGAGGAGCTGCTGCTGATCGACCAGCACGGGGCCCACGAGCGCGTCCTGTACGAGCGGCTGCTCTACGGCCCCGCGGAGCCACCCGCGGCTCTGGAGCCGCCGGAGGTGGTCCTGCTAGCCGGGGGTCTCGAGGAAGAGGTGTGGAGGTTTGAGGAGGAGCTGGCCGCGGCGGGCTTCCGGCTGGAGCCCTTCGGCAAGGATGCGGTGAGGGTGCTGGCCGCACCCCGGGGCTTAGGAGAGGTGGCCTCCGGGCTTCTCGGTGCCCTGGAGGCTCTGGCAGGGGGCGAGGACTACCTGAGGGCGCTCGCCTGCAGGGGCGCGGACCGCTTCGGCGAGGAGCTGGACCGCGGCCGGATGGCCCGGCTGTTAGAAGACTGGGCGTCCACCCGGTTCCCGGAGATCTGCCCGCATGGACGCCCCATCGTCCGGCGCATCGGCCTCGAAGAGCTGCTGCGCGGCTTCGGGAGGGCCTAGTCCTCCGCGTCGAGCAGGCTCTGACCCAGGTTCAGGATGGTCGGGGCCCAGAGGCCGACGAAGATGGCCGACTCCCGCTTGCCCTGCGCGTACAGGAGCAGGGAGAGCAGGATGGATAGCAGGGTGCCGCCCACGTAGATGCCTTTACCGCTCAAGAAGCCTTACCTCCCGTGTAGAGATCAGAATGAAGCAGATATACCCGACCGTGCCGGGTGTAAACTGTGTGCGGAATCCCAGAGAGAGGGGAGGTGGCATGTTCCGGAGCGAGGGTGCGGCCGCGAGGACGGAGGTCCGGCGTCCGGACAGCGGGGGCCGTTCGACGGTGTACGGGAGGAGGGGGGCGGTGGCCTGCGAGCACCCGCTGGCCGCGGTGGAGGGGCTCCGGGTGCTGGACGAGGGGGGGACCGCCGCCGACGCCTGCGTGGCGATGGCGGCCTGCCTGGCGGTGGTCGCCCCGATGACAACCGGCATGGGCGGCGACGCCTTCCTGCTCTTCTATGAGGCGGAGAGCGGCCGGGTGGTAGGGGCCAACGGCTCCGGCCGCGCCCCCCGGGAGGCCACCATCGAGAGGCTGCGGAGCCGGGGGATCAAGGAGATGCCGGAGCGCGGCGGCCTCTCGGTCACGGTGCCCGGTGCCGTCCGGCTCTGGGAGGACGCGGCGGAGAGGCTCGGGCGGCTCCCGCTGGGGAGGCTTCTGGAGCCGGCGCGCCGGTACGCCGAGGAGGGTTTCCCGGTTACGGAGGTGGTCTCCCGCTACTGGGAGGCGGGGGCCGGGCTCCTTGGAAGCCGGGAGGCCTCTGCCCGCTGCTTCCTCCCCGGCGGCCGGGTGCCCCGCCCCGGCGAGGTGTTCCGGCAGCCGGATCTGGCCCGCACCCTGGCCCTCGTGGCGGATTCCGGGGCGAGGGCCTTCTACGAGGGGGAGGTGGCCGGCAGGATAGCCCGGGCGGTGCGGGAGGACGGCGGCTACCTCTCGGAGGAGGACCTCGCCGCCCACGAGACCACCTGGGTGGATCCCATACACACCGACTACCGGGGCCTGAGGGTCCACGAGATACCGCCTCCGGGGCAGGGAATAGCCGCGCTGGAGATGCTCAACATCCTGGAGGGTTTTGACATGGGGGCGCTGGATCCCTGGGGGGCCGAGCGGATCCACCTGGAGGCCGAGGCGAAGAAGCTGGCCTTCCGGGACCTCTTCGGCAAGGTGGGCGACCCGGAGTTCGTGGAGGTTCCCGTGGAGGAGCTGCTCTCCAAAGAGTACGCCGCCCGGTTGCGGAAGGAGATCTCGGCGGAGCGCGCCTCGGTCCCCTCCGTGGGCCCGGCGCTCGGGAGCGACACCACCTACCTGTGCGCCGTGGACGCCGGGGGCAACGGCTGCTCCTTTATAAACAGCCTCTACATGGGCTTCGGCAGCGGCGTTGTGGCCGACGGTACCGGCGTGTGCCTCCAGAACCGGGGCCGCTCCTTCCGGCTGGTCGAGGGGCACCCGAACGCCCTCGCCCCCGGCAAGCGGCCGATGCACACCATCATCCCGGGGCTCGTCACCCGGGAGGGAAGACTGTGGGCCGTCTTCGGGGTGATGGGGGGCCCGATGCAGCCGCAGGGGCACGTACAGCTGCTCTCCAACCTGATCGACCACCGCATGTCCCCCCAGGAGGCGGTGGATCACCCCCGCCACTTCCACGACCACGAGGGCGACGTGCTCCTGGTGGAGGGTCGCGTCCCGCCCCACGAGCTGGAGCGGCTGCGCCGGATGGGCCACCGGGTCGAGGTCGGCCCTCCCTACGCAATCCCCACCGGCGGGGCCCAGCTCATCCGCATCCTGGAGGACGGCGTCAGGGCCTGCGGGAGCGACCCCCGCAAGGACGGCTGCGCCCTGGCCCAGTAGCAACCGTGGAGGAGCGGCGCAAGAGCCCGGCGCGCACGGTGGCCGTCGCCGGGGTGGTGGGCGCCCTGTACGTGGTGCTCTCCCTGGCGGTGGCCCCCATTGCCTTCGGCCCCCTGCAGTTCAGGCTGGGGGAGGCGCTGAAGCCCCTCGTCATAAGATACCCGGCCACCATACCGGCCTTCGGGGTGGGGACCGTGATCATCAACCTCTTCAGCCCGTTCGCCGGGCTGCTGGAGCTGGCCTTTATGCCAATCGTGGACATGGCGGGCGGCATCCTGTGCTGGCTCATCGCCCGCACCGTCGGCGGGGCCTTCGGCAGCTACCTGGCCTCCTTCGTCTACGCGATCTTCACCGCCGCCGGCGTGGGGGTGGTGCTGCACGTGGCCGCCGGACTCCCCTACCTGCCCTCCTTCGCCTCCGTCGCCGTCTCCGAGGCCATCCTCCTGCTCGCCGGGAACGCCATCCTGGTGCGCCGCGCATAGACCTCTTGTATACTGAATACGCTACTGTCTAGGCGGCTTCAGGAGTGGGGGAGGCAGCTGTGGCCGACGTTACCGGTGGTGTTGGCAGGGAGGAGGCGGAGCGGGCGCCGAGGACCTGGGGCGAGCGTCTTAGGTACATCGGGCCGGGGTTTGTGGTTGCGGCGACCGGGGTGGGGGCTGGGGACATGGTGTCCTCGCTCTCGGCGGGGACCAACTTCGGGACCGTCCTGATCTGGGCGATCGTCATCGGTGCGATCCTGAAGTACGTGCTCACTGAGGGGCTCGGGCGGTGGTACATGGCGAGCGGGACGACCATCCTGGAGGGCTGGAGGTCTCTCGGGCTGTGGGCGAGCCTGTACTTCGTGATCTACCTGCTCATAGTAACCTTTGTCTTCGGGGGGGCGGTGATCTCGGCCTCCGCACTGGCCACTACGGCGATGTTCCCCGGGGTGATGCCGCTGTGGGCCTGGGCGGTGCTGCACGGCATCTTCGGCTTCGTGGTCATAGGGATCGGACGCTACAGGCTCTTCGAGCGGATCATGGAGTTCTTCGTGGGTTTGATGTTTGTGACGGTGGTGGGGCTCGCCATCATGCTCTCCCCCGACCTGGGCGAGCTGGCGCTCGGTATAGTGATCCCCCGGATCCCGGAGGGATCGGTGCTCTATGCGCTGGCGGTCATCGGCGGGGTCGGCGGGACGTTCACCCTCGCCTCTTACCCCTACTGGGTGCGGGAGCGCGGCTGGAGCCGGCCCTCCTGGATCCCGATGATGCGGCTGGACCTGAGCGTCGGCTACCTGTTCACCGCGCTGTTCATGGTCTCGATGCTGGTGATAGGCGCGGAGATGCTCTTTGCCCGGGGGGAGGGGATCAGCGGCGAGGAGGGGCTCGTCGCCCTCTCTGACCCCATCCGGGAGCGCTTCGGGGCTCTGGCCAGCTGGTTCTTCCTGATCGGCTTCTGGGCCGCGGCCACCAGCTCTATCCTCGGTGCCTGGAACGGAGCTGCCTACCTGTTCGCCGACTCGGTCCGGACCATCCTGCGGGTGCCGAACGAGCGGGCCGGGGAGTACCTCTCCGAGACCGGGCTGTGGTTCAGGCTGATGCTGGTCTGGATCACGTTCCCCCCGATGCTCCTGCTCACCTTCGGCCAGCCGGTCCTGCTGGTGGTGGTCTACGCCGCGCTGGGAGCCTTCTTTATGCCGTTTATGGCCTTCACCCTGCTGTGGCTGCTCAACTGGCGGGTCGACCGGGAGTACCGCAACGGATGGCTCTCCAACGCCCTGCTGGTCGCCGCGATCCTCCTGTTCGTGGTGGTGGGGGTGCAGGAGGTGGCCGGGGCCCTCTAGCCGACCTCCACGTCGGTGGTGTCCACCTCCAGCACCTCCGGCATGCCCATCAGCTCCTCGACGATGGCCTCCAGATCCTCCTGTGTGGGGATGGACCCCGTGAGCTCCACCACGCCGTCCCGGATGGAGGCCACCTCGAGGTCCGTGTCCGCCAGAAGCTCCTCCACCTCTGCCCTGAGATCCTCGCTCTCCTGCATCCTGGGTTCCACCTCCTCTTCTCCGGTGTCAGGGTCTATGTACGCGTCCGTGCGGGGGTAGCCGGAGTCCGCGCTGGTCGAACCCTCATCCTCCCAGTCCTCCCGCGCCAGCTCCTCCGGCGCCTCGGCCTCAGAAGCGCTCACCGGCCCGGTGACAAACTGGCCCTCGTGCGGACGATCCCCGGCCCCACCCCGCGAGGGAGAGTAGCCCTCCACCTCCTCCTCGGTACGCAGGGTCACAAACTCCTCCTCCCAATCCACCGAGATGTCCGTGACCGGCACCTCAAAGCGCTCCCCGTCCCGCTCCACCACCACCCGCGTCACCACACCGACCCCCTCCTCGCGTACGGCCTCAACTACCCGGCCGACCGGCTCCCCCTCCGGGGTCCGCGCCTCAAGCCCCGTAAGCCTATGCTCTTCCATGCCCGTAAAACCTCCTTCCGTAAAACCCGCAAAGCCCCTACTTACCACACATCCTGCCGATCGAATCCTGCTTGATCTCATCTCTTCCAGTAATAAAATATGAGCGTGTCAAGCTTAGATTTTGAGGGTTATGGATTCTGGCCCTTCGGGAATCTAAGGCTTCGCACGGATTTGCGATCTCTTTCGGGGAGGTTTTGAGAACAGATGATATGCGAGAACTGCGGGGTTCGACCAGCCAGCGTGCAGGTGTTCCAGCAGCAGGGTGGGCAACGCAGGGCGGTTTACCTGTGCACCCAGTGCGCGCGCGAGCTGGGCATGATCGGGGGCGGCCCCGGCATGCTGAACCCGTTTGAGATGTTGCACAACCTGCTCCAGCAGCACTCCCAGGGGCCCGGCAGCCTCTTTGAGGCGCTCTCACGGGAGGCCCAGGAGGCTGTCATGCGTGCCCGGGAGGCCTCAGCCGGCTCCGGCGGGGAGGCTGCCATCGGGACCGACCACCTGCTGGCCGGGATCGTCAGCGGGGACAATGTGGCCACCGAGGCGCTGCGGCGCGCGGGGGCCGACGTGGAGGGCATGCGGGCCAAGTTCCGCGAGCAGCGGGGCGACCCCGGTGAGAAGGTCTACACCTTCACCCCCAGCGCCAAGCGGGCGCTGCAGCTCTCCTTCACCGCGGCGCGGCAGATGGGCTCTCCGCAGGTCGGCGCCGAGCATCTGCTGCTCGGGCTGCTCGGCGAGGGCGACGGCAACGCCTACAGGACCCTCTCCCAGCACGGGGCGGGGGATGCCGAGGCGCTGCGGCGAGAGATCCTGCGTCTTCTGCAGCAGCGCGGCGGTCAGGCCGGGATGGCCGGTGCGGCGCCCGGCGGCCCAGGGATGCCCGGCGGCCCGCAGGGGCCGCAGAGCCAGACTCCGGTGCTCGACCAGGTCAGCCGCGACCTCACCCGGATGGCGCGTGAGGGCGAGCTCGACCCGGTTAT
>JADDKG010000366.1 GCA_020253895.1 Rubrobacter sp. | reverse complement strand
CCTACACCCAGCCGGTGATGTACGAGAAGATCCGCAACCACCCCAGCGTCCGGGAGATCTGGGCCAGAAAGCTCGAGGAGCGCGGTGTGATCTCCAAGGGTGAGGCCGAGAAGATGGTCGAGGAGATGTTCTCCCGGATGCAGGAGATTCACGAGAACCCACCCGAGCGACTCACCGAGGAGGACTTCGACACCGAGGAGCCTTACACCCCGCTGGTGGACATCCCGCCGACGGCGGTGGATGCGCGACGGCTCGAGGCCCTCAACCAGGCGATGCTGGAGCGGCCCGAGGGGTTCAACCCCAACCGCAAGCTGGAGCGGCTCTTCCGGAAGAACCGGGGGAGCCTCGACCAAATAGACTGGGCCCACGCCGAGGCGCTGGCCTTCGCCTCGCTGCTCGAGGACGGGGTTCCCATCCGGCTCACCGGTCAGGACTCCGAACGGGGCACCTTCTCCCAGCGGCACGCCGTGCTGCACGACGAGAAGACCGGCGAGGAGTACGTGCCCCTGCAGCACATCCCGCAGGCCAGGGCCTCCTTCGACATCCACAACAGCCCTCTTTCCGAGATGGCCGTGATGGGATTCGAGTATGGCTACTCGGTCAACGCCCCGGACGCGCTCACGCTGTGGGAGGCGCAGTACGGCGACTTCGCCAACGTTGGCCAGCCTATAATCGACCAGTTTATCGTCAGCGGGCAGGCAAAGTGGGGGCAGGTCTCCAACCTGGTGCTGCTCCTGCCGCACGGATACGAGGGGCAGGGGCCGGAGCACTCCAGCGCCCGGCTGGAGCGGTTCCTGCAGCTCGCGGCGAGCGAGAACATTAGGGTGGCCAACCTCACCACTGCGGCCCAGTACTTCCACCTGCTCAGGGCTCAGGCCATCCTCAAGGACCACAAGCGGCCTCTCATCATCATGACCCCAAAGAGCCTGCTGCGGCACCCTATGGCCGCCTCCAGCCTGCAGGAGCTCGCCGAGGGCTCCTTCCGTCCGGTGCTGGACGACCCCGAGGCCCGGGAGCGGGCAGCCTCCGTCGAGCGGCTTATCCTGTGCTCCGGCAAGATCTACACCGAGCTTGCCGGCAGCGACTACCGGGAGGAGGCCGAGGAGGTCGCCATCGCCCGGGTGGAGCTGCTCTACCCGTTCCCGGAGGGGCAGATCCGGGAGGTCATCGCCGGTTACCCGAACCTGCGCGAGCTGGTCTGGGTGCAGGAGGAGCCCAAGAACATGGGTGCCTGGTTCTTCATGGAGCCTCGGTTGCGGGAGATCACCGGCGGCGAGCTGCCGATCCGCTACATCGGCAAGCCCGCCCGGCCCAGCCCGGCCCAGGGCTCGGTGAGCTTCCACCGGAAGGAGCACGCCCAGATCGTCCGGGAGGCCTTCCGCCGGGACGCGAAGGGCCGGGAGAAGGCAGAGGCGGGGATACAGGCGGTCCGCTCCCGCACGGGCGGGACCAGCGACTAAAAAGGACTGCACCCACAATAGAGACAGAGAGGTGAGCGAAGTTGCCGGTTGAGATACGCGTCCCGGAGCTCGGGGAGTCGGTCACCGACGCCACCGTGGGCAGGTGGCTCAAGAAGGAGGGCGAGGCCGTAAAGCGCGGCGAGCCGATCGTCGAGGTTGAGACGGACAAGATCAACTTCGAGATAGAGGCCGAGCAGGACGGGGTCCTGCAGTCTATAGTGAAGGGCGAGGGCGAGACGGTCGGCGTGGGCGACGTGATCGGGATGATCGCCGAGGGCGATGGGAGGGCTGCGGAGCCCGAGGCCGCCGCGGAAGAGCAGCCTCAGGAGGCGGGGGAGGAGGCTCCCGCCGAGGAGGAGCGGCCAAAGGAGAAGGAAGCGCCCACGGAGGCAGCCGAGGAGGGCTTCAGGGCCTCGCCGTCGGTGCGCCGCCTCGCGCAGGAGTACGGGGTGGACCTCGCCGAGGTCTCCGGCACCGGCTCGGGGGGCAGGATCACCCGGGAGGACGTGGAGCGCCTGATCCGGGAGCGCTCCCGCCCGGCCGCCGCGCCGGAGGAGAACGGCAGGCGGGAGGAGCGGCCAGCCCCGCCGCCCGCTCCGGAGCGGGCTCCCGCCGCCGGGCGCGAGGCCCTGGAGGAGAGGGTCCGCTTCTCGCGGCGGAGGCAGACCATAGCCCAGCGGCTCGTGGAGTCGCAGCGGAACGCGGCGATGCTCACCACCTTCAACGAGGTGGACATGAGCGCCGTGATGGACCTCCGGCGGCGCAGAAAGGAGGAGTTCCAGGAGCGTACCGGGGCGCGGCTGGGCTTCATGAGCTTCTTCACCAAGGCATCCGTGGCCGCCCTTAAGGCCTTCCCGCAGGTCAACGCCGAGCTTGCGGGCAACGAGCTTATCCTGAAGAAGTACTACGACATCGGGGTGGCCGTCTCGACCGACGAGGGGCTGGTGGTCCCCGTGGTCCGGGACGCCGACAAGAAGAACTTCGCCGAGATAGAGAAGGAGATAGCCGACCTCGCAACAAGGGCCCGGGAGGGGCGGCTCACGCTCGAGGACCTGCGGGGCGGGACGTTCACCATCACCAACGGTGGGGTGTTCGGCAGCCTGTTCTCCACGCCCATACTAACGCTGCCACAGGTGGCCATCCTGGGGATGCACAAGGTCCAGGAACGCCCGGTTGTGGTGGGCGGGGAGATACAGGTAAGGCCCATGATGTACGTGGCGCTCTCTTACGACCACCGGGTCATCGATGGAGCCGAGGCGGTCAGCTTCCTGGTGCGGATCAAGGAGCTCGTGGAGGACCCGGAGACCCTGCTTCTGGAGGGCTAAATGGGCTCCGCGGGTGAGGAGGGGCTGGCCGGTCGGCTGCTGTCCGGCGACCGGCGGGCGCTGGCCCGGGTCATCTCCAAGATAGAGCGGGAGGACCCCGCGGCCAAGGAGATAATCTCTGAGATCTACCCTCACACCGGCCGGGCGGTGACCATCGGGTTTACCGGTCCGCCGGGGGTTGGCAAGAGCAGCATCATCGCCCGGCTCATAAAGCTCTACAGGGCCGAGGGGAAGAAGGTTGGCGTGATCTCGGTGGACCCCTCGAGCCCCTTCTCCAAGGGAGCCATTCTGGGAGACAGGATCCGGCTCTCCGAGCACTTTCTGGACCCGGGGGTGTTTATCCGCTCGATGGGCAGCCGGGGGCACCTGGGCGGGCTGGCCGGGGGCTCCCGTCTCGCCGCGCTGGCGATGGAGGCCTGCGGGATGGACGTGATCATCTACGAGACCGTGGGGGTCGGGCAGGGGGAGGTGGAGGTGGCCTCGGCCGCCGACACGGTGGTGCTGGCCCTCCAGCCGGGGGCCGGGGACGCGGTGCAGGCGCTGAAGGCGGGGGTGATGGAGATCGCGGACATCTTCTGCATCAACAAGGCCGACCACCCCCAGGCGAGGAACACCAGGGTCGAGGTGCGCCAGATGCTGGAGATCGGGCACGAGCTGGACCCGGAGAAGAAGTGGTTCCCCCCCATAATTCTGACCCGCGGGGATACCGGGGAGGGTGTGGAGGAGCTGAAGGAGGCCATAGCCAAGCACCGGGCCTACCTGGAGGAGAGCAGCCAGTTAGAGGAGCGGCGCCGGGCGGCCCTGAAGGACTTTGTGGTCTCCTGGGCCACCGCCCGCCTGGAGCGCGAGATGCGCGAGCGGCTGCGCTACGAGGACGAGGAGCTGCTCGAGATGGTCTACAACCGGAAGCTGGACCCGATCTCGGCCTCCGAGCGCATCTACCGCTCGGTGTAGCGGGCCTCCGGATGGTCCCCCGGCGGATCGTGAGCCTCGTCCCGAGCCTCACCGAGGCCCTCTTCGTCTTCGGCGCGGGGGAGAGGGTTGTGGGGCGCACCCGCTACTGCACCCAGCCTCCCCGAGCCGTCCGTCGGGTGAAGACGGTTGGGGGGACCAAGAAGGTGGACGTGCAGGGAGTGCTGGCGCTCGGAGCCGACCTCGTCGTCGCCGTCCGGGAGGAGAACCGGCGGGAGGACGTGGAGGCGCTGCGGGAGGCGGGGGTGCGGGTCTTCCTGGGCGAGCCGCGGACGGTCGCTGGGGCGCTGCGGATGCTGGGGGAGCTCGCGGAGGCCGTCGGCGCCCCTGGGGCAGAGCCCGTTCTGGAGCGCATCGGGCGGGTCTACCGCAGGCTCACCGGTGCTGCGGCCCCGTCGAGGCCCCGGCGGGTCTTCGTCCCGGTGTGGGAGAAGCCCCTGATGGCCGTCGGTGCCGACACCTACGTCCACGACCTCCTGCGGGTGTGCGGCGGGGAGAACGTGTTCGGTGACAGGACGCGTTACCCGGAGGTCTCACCGGAGGAGGTGGAGGCCCGCCGGCCGGAGGTGGTGCTCCTGCCCGACGAGCCCTACCCCTTCTCCGCCGCCGAGCTGTCCCGGTACTACGCCCTGGACGTGCCCGCCGCCCGGTCGGACCGGGTCCTTCTCGTGGACGGCAAGATGCTTACCTGGTACGGGCCCCGGATGGCGGGCTCCATGGTCCAGCTGGCCGGCATGCTCAGGTGCTAGCCCGGGCCATCTCCCGCCGGCGCAGCTCGACCCGCCGGATCTTGCCGCTCGTCGTCTTCGGCAGCTCCTCCACGAACTCTATCCTGCGCGGGTACTTGTACGGGGCGGTCTGCTGCTTGCAGAACTCCTGCAGCTCGCGGACCAGCTCCTCCGAGGGCTCGTAGCCCGGCCCGAGCACCACGAACGCCTTCACCACGCTGCCCCGGTCCGGGTCCGGGGAGGCGACGACCGCGCTCTCCACCACCGCCGGGTGCTCGATGAGCGTGCTCTCCACCTCAAAGGGCCCTATGCGGTAGCCGGCCGAGAGGATCACGTCGTCCGAGCGCCCCACGAACCACAGGTAGCCGTCCTCGTCGCGGTAGGCCCTGTCCCCGGTGATGTAGTACTCCCCCCGGAAGACCGCTGCGGTCTCCTCGGGGGCCTTCCAGTACTCCTTAAAGAGCGCCGGGATGCGGCCCCGCAGGGCGATGTCCCCGATCTCGCCGGGCGGGCACTCGTTGCACGCCTCATCTATGACCCGGATGTCGCAGCCCGGGGAGGGCCTGCCCATGGAGCCCGGCTTCACCCGCATGCCCGGGAAGTTGCCCACCAGCAGGGTGTTCTCCGTCTGTCCGTAGCCGTCGTAGATGGTGATCCCGTGCAGCTCCTTCCAGCGCTGGATCACGGGCGGGTTCAGGGGCTCGCCGGCGGAGACGGCGTGGCGCAGCCCGGAGAGGTCCGCCTCTTCTAGCTCGCGGGTCTTGGCCATGAGGCGGTACTCCGTCGGGGCCTGGCAGAGCACGGTGATGCCGTACTCCTGGATCAGACGCACCCTCTCCGCCGGGTCGAAGCCGCCCTCGTGGAAGAAGATCTCCGTGCCCCAGCTCCACGGCCCGAGGTACACGTTCCAGATGCTCTTGGCCCAGCCGGTGCCGGAGGTGCACCACAGCCTGTCGCCGTCCTGCAGGTCCAGCCAGTAGTACGCCTGCATCCGCTTGGCGTGGGTATAGCCGTGGGTGTGTAGGACCCCTTTGGGGTTCTTGGTGGTCCCGGAGGTGTAGAGCATGAAGGCGTTGTCCGAGGAGGAGGTGTCCTCCGGGCTAAAGCCGTCGGGGGCGGCCTCCACGAGCCCCTCGAAGGGCTCCCAGCCGTCGCGCTCCGCCCGGACGGAGACGAAGTGCCTGAGCCCCGGGGCGGCGGAGCGCATCTTCTCAGCCTCCTCCACCCCCGTGCCGTCGGAGACCAGCATTACCGAGCCGGAGTGGTTCGCCCGGTACTCCAGGTCTTTGGCCCGGAGCTGCGGGGCGCAGGGGATGGCCACCGCCCCCAGCTTGATAAGCCCGGTCAGGATGGCGTGCCACTCCGGGATCTTGCCGGTCATCACCATCACCCGGTCTCCCTTGCGTACGCCGAGCCCGCGGGCGGCCGCGGCGAACCGGTCTGAAAGGCGGGCAAAGTCCGCGAAGGTGAGCCGGCGCTCCTCGCCGCTTATGCCGAGCCAGACCATCGCCGGGCGATCCTCCTCGGCCCACCGGTCCACGACGTCGCGCCCGAAGTTGAACCTCTCGGGGGTCTGCCAGTCGAAGCTTGCGCAGGTCTTCTCGTAGTCGCCGATGTTGGCCACGCTTTCCTCCTTTCCCCGTGCGGGCGTGGGGTCTCCCTTCTCCCGCAAAAAGACATTTTACAAGAAGCCGCGCCGCCCAAGGGGTATTAAACTGGACGGAGGAGAGATGTCCCCGAAGATCACCGGAGGAGCGGAGAGGTGGAGAGAGCGGTTGTTCTGGGGGCCGCGAGAACCCCGTTCGGGAGGTTTGGCGGGGCGCTGGCTCCCTTGAGCGCGCCGCAGCTTGGCGGCGCGGCGATCCGGGAGGCGGTGGACCGCTCGGGGGTTGAGGGCGCCGAGATCGGGCACTCCGTCTTCGGCATCGTGGTGCAGGCGGGGGTGGGTCAGATCCCCTCGCGGCAGGCCAACTACCACGCGGGGCTGCCCTTCAGCCTGACCACCGAGACCCTGAACCAGGTCTGTGCCTCCGGGATGCGCAGCGTGACCCTGGCGGAGACCATGATCCGGGCGGGAGACTACGAGGTGGTCCTGGCCGGCGGGATGGAGAGCATGTCCAACTGCCCATACCTGCTCCCTAAGGCGCGCTGGGGAGCCCGGATGGGGGACTTCCCGGCGGTGGACTCCATGGTTCACGACGGGCTGCTCGACGCCTTCGAGCACGTGAACATGGTCCGCTTCGGCACCGAGGGGGCGCGGAGGTGGGGGATCTCGCGCGAGGAGCAGGACCGGTGGGCCCTCCGCAGCCACCGGCTGGCGGCCGCGGCCACCGACGAGGGGCGGCTCGCCGAGGAGATCGTCGGGGTCAAGGTTCCCGGCAGAAAGGGCCGGACGTCTTTCGTGGAGCACGACGAGCCTATCCGGCGGGACACCTCGCTGGAGAAGCTCGCCGCCCTGCCCCCGCTGGACGAGGGTGGGACCGTCACCGCGGGCAACGCCCCGGGGGTCACCGACGGGGCGGCGGCGCTGGTGGTGGCGAGCGAGGGCTTTGCCCGGCGCAGGAACCTGGAGCCGCTCGGGACCATCGTGGCCCACGCCAAGGTCGCCGAGGACCCGCCGAACCTCCCCACCGTGCCCGGCAACGCCGGGCTCCTGGCGCTGGAGAAGGCCGGGTGGCGGGCCGAGGACCTCGACCTCGTCGAGATAAACGAGGCCTTCGCGGTGGTTGCCATCCACTCGGCCAGGATCCTCGGGGTCAGCGAGGAGATCGTCAACGTCAACGGCGGGGCGCTCGCGCTCGGTCACCCCATCGGGGCGAGCGGGGCCCG
Organism: Rubrobacter sp.; assembly: GCA_020253895.1. Lineage (GTDB taxonomy): Bacteria > Actinomycetota > Rubrobacteria > Rubrobacterales > Rubrobacteraceae > Rubrobacter_B. Next base: position 2,936 of record JADDKG010000366.1, on the reverse strand, counting down.
GATCCTGATGACCCTCCTGTACGAGCTGCGCCGGCGCGGCGGCGGGCGGGGTCTTGCCGCCATCTGCAGCGGCGGCGGGCAGGGGGACGCGGTGCTCGTGGAGGTCTAGCGGGCGGCCTCCACCGTCTCCGGCACCCCGGAGGAGGTGATGAGGTTCCGGATCTCCCTGAGCGCCACCGGCAGCGTGGAGAGGTCGAAGGTGCCGCTGGAGTTGATGTCCCGCAAGACCTGCAGGGCCCGCTCCACGGGTCGGCGGTGGGCCTCGATCCAGGCCTCCACCTTCCGCGGGGCCTCCAGGCCCTCGGGCGTCGAGCGCAGGACCTCCGCGGTGAGGGTGGCCTGCTGGTTGTACAGGTCGTCCCTCAGCGCCGCCCGCGCCAGCGTCTGCCAGCGGTTGTCCCGCGGCAGGGCCTCGATGTGCCGCCGCAGCCAGTGCAGCCGGAGCCGGTCGCCGAGTACGAAGTAGACGGCCGCGGCCGCCTCCAGCGGCTCGCCGGTGGCGTTGGAGACGTCCACGATGTCCAGCACGGAGAACATCGCGTCGAGCAGGGCCACCCGCTCCGCGATGCCTTCCGGCACCCCCTCCCGGGCCAGCCGGGCCTCCCTCTCGCGCAGCGCCTCCCTGTCGGGGGCCGGCATCAGCTCCGGGATCTTCTGCATCAGCTCCCTGGCCCCCCCGGAGAAGCAGGAGATGGCCTCCTCTATGTCCAGCGGCGGGCGCCGGTTGCGCAGCAGCCAGCGGGTGGCCCGCTCCACAAGCTTCCGGGTCTCCAGCAGCATCCGGGTCTGGGTCGAGGCCGGGACCCGGAGGTCCAGACCCTCTATCTCCTCCCACAGGGCGCGCATCCCGAAGATCTCGCGCGAGGCGGCGTAGGCCCGGACGATGTCCGGGACCGCCGCCCCGGTCTCCTCGCCGAGCCGGTAGGCGAAGGTGGTCCCGCACCGGTTGACCATGCTGTTGACCACGTGGGTTGCGACGATCTCGCGCCGCAGGCGGTGCTCGCGCATCCTCGCGGCGTAGCGCTCGCGCAGGGGGGCGGGGAAGTACCGCTCCAGGTCGTGGGAGAGGTAGGGGTCCTCCGGGGCGTCGGAGCGCAGCAGCTCCCCGTAGAGGGTGATCTTGGTGTAGGCCAGGAGCACCGCCAGCTCGGGCGCGGTCAGGCCTCCGCCCTCGGCCTTCCGGTCGGCCAGCTCCTGCGGGCCAGGAAGGTGCTCCAGCTCGCGGTCCAGCGCCCCTGACTCCTCCAGCGCCCGGATGTAGCGGGCGTGCACCTCGGCCATGGAGTTGGCCTGGGACACGGAGTTGTCTATGGCCTGGGTCTGCAGGTAGTTGTTGCGCAGCACCAGCGAGGCCACCTCGTCCTCCATCTTGGAGAGCAGCTCGTTGCGCTGCTTGACGGTCATGTCGCCGCTCTTCACGATGGAGTCGAGCAGGATCTTGATGTTCACCTCGTGGTCCGAGCAGTCAACCCCGGCGGAGTTGTCTATGGCGTCGGTGTAGATCCTGCCGCCGCGCATGGCGAACTCGACCCTGCCCCGCTGGGTGAAGCCCAGGTTGCCCCCCTCCACGACGACCCGGCACCGCAGCTCCCTGGCGTCGGCCCGGATGGCGTCGTTGGCCTTATCACCGACCTCGGCGTGGCTCTCGTCCGAGGCTTTGACGAAGGTCCCCACGCCGCCGTTGAAGAGCATGTCCACCTCCGCCTTGAGCAGGGCGTTTATGACCTCGGCGGGGGTGAGACGCTCCTCCTGCACCCCGAGCAGCTCCCTGGCCTGCGGCGAGAGGGGGATGGACTTGGCCGTTCTGGGGAAGACACCGCCGCCCTCGGAGATGAGGGCCCGGTCGTAGTCCGCCCAGCTGGAGCGGGGCAACCGGAAGAGCCGCCTGCGCTCCTCGTAGCTCTTCCCGGGGGCCGGGTCGGGGTCCAGGAAGACATGCCGGTGGTCGAAAGCGCCGACCAGCTTGATGTGCCGGCTCTGGAGCATGCCGTTGCCGAAGACGTCTCCGGACATGTCCCCGATGCCCACGACGGTGAAGTCCTCGCGTTGTATGTCCTTACCCAGCGCCCTGAAGTGCCGCTTGGCCGACTCCCACGCACCGCGGGCGGTTATTCCCATCTTCTTGTGGTCGTAGCCGGTGGAGCCCCCGGAGGCGAAGGCGTCCCCCAGCCAGAAGCCGTACTCTGCGGAGATGGAGTTGGCGAGGTCCGAGAAGGTGGCGGTGCCCTTGTCCGCGGCCACCACCAGGTATGTGTCGTCGCCGTCGTGGCGGACCACCCGGGGCGGGGGCACGGTCTCCCCGTCGCGCAGGTTGTCCGTGAGGTCCAGCATCCCGCGGATGAGGGTCTCGTAGCAGCGGGCGACCTCCTCCATCACGGCCTCCCGGTCGCCCTCCCGGGGCGGGCGCTTCACCACGAAGCCCCCCTTGGCCCCCACCGGCACGATGACAGCGTTCTTGACCATCTGGGCCTTCATGAGCCCGAGGATCTCGGTGCGGAAGTCCTCCCTCCTGTCCGACCAGCGGATACCGCCGCGGGCGACCTTTCCGCCCCGCAGGTGTACCCCCTCGGTGCGAGTAGAGTAGACGAAGATCTCGAACATCGGGCGGGGGAGTGGCAGCTCCGGCACCTTCTGTGGGTCCAGCTTGAAGGAGATGTAGGGTTTGCCGGGCTCTCCCGGAGGGCCGGGCTGGAAGTAGTTTGTCCGGGTCATCGCCTGGATCAGGCGCAGAAAGCTCCTTATGATCCTGTCCTCGTCCAGGCTCTCCACGGACTCGAGGGCCTGTTCTATGCCGGAGGCTATCCTCTCTGGCTCCTCCCTCCGGTGCGTCCGGTCGGGGTCGAACCGGGCCGCAAAAAGCTCCACCAACCTCCTGGCGATGTCCGGGTGGGCGTAGAGGGTGTCCTCCATATAAGGCTGGCTGAAGGTCAGGTTGG
>JADDKG010000365.1 GCA_020253895.1 Rubrobacter sp. | reverse complement strand
TTCGCCCCCAACCCGGCGCTGGTTGAGACCAACCCCGCCGTCTACATGGGGATGGGCTTCACCGCCGAGGAGGTGGCCCGCCGGTACAAGGTCTCCCGTGAGGACCAGGATGAGTTCGCCCTGCGCAGCCACACCCTTGCCAAGAAGGCGGTCGAGAGCGGGCTGTTCGACGAGGAGATCGTCCCGCTCAACGTGGAGTACGACTACCTGGACGAGGAGGGCAACCCGCGGCGCTTCAAGACGGTCTTCCGGCGCGACGAGGGGCCGCGCGACACCTCCATGGAGGCGCTGGCAAAGCTGAAGCCGGCCTTCCAGCAGGGAGGGACGGTCACCGCGGGCAACGCCTCCCAGCGTAGCGACGGCGCCGCCGCGGTGGTGGTGATGGAGCGGGAAGAGGCCGAGCGGCGGGGGCTCGAGCCCCTGGCCCGCTTCCTGGGCTTCGCGCTGGGCGGGGTGCCGCCGGAGATCATGGGCATCGGCCCGGCGGTGGCCATCCCCAGGGTGCTGGAGCAGACCGGGCTCACCCTCGACGACATAGACCTCATCGAGTTCAACGAGGCGTTCGCCGCCCAGGCCCTCGCCGTGATCCGGGAGGTTGGGTTAGATCTGGAGAAGACGAACGTGAACGGCGGCGCCATAGCCCTCGGCCATCCCATGGGGGCCACGGGCACCAAGCTCACCGTCCAGCTGATCCACGAGATGCGGCGCAGGGGCAGCCGCTACGGGATGGTGACCATGTGCATCGGCGGCGGGATGGGGGCCGCGGGGATCTTCGAGAACCTCCAGCGCTAGCCGAAGGCGATGTAGCCCCCGAAGCCCGCCGCGCCCACGGCGGCGAAGGCGAGCCCCATGAGGAGCAGGCCGGCCGACACCAGGGCCAGCAGGCGGGCGTTCCGGGCGAGCGCCCGCCCGAGCTCCTCCTCGGAGCGGTGGCTGATGAGAAAGCGGCCCCCGCCGGAGGGGCGGCCGATGGCGCCGTCCGCCCTCACCTCCCCGAGCACGTAGACCGGGGCGTCGGGGGGCAGGATGTCCTCGGTGTAGCGGTAGCCGAGGGTCTGCTCCTCACCGCCGAACCGGATGGTGAGGCCGCCGACGGAGAGCCCTCCCTCCGCGCCCGCCTTCTCGAACCGATCCACGACCCTCCGGGCGTCCATCTCCGCCCCTTCGGGGTCCACCCGGACGCTCCCCGAGGCGTCCTCGACCGCGAAGGGGACCGAGCTCCCGCCGGAGGAGAGCGTCTCGGAGCGCCGGTCGGAGCCGGGCCGGTCGTCGTCGTGCTCCAGGTACTCCCGGGTAACCCGGAAGGAGTAGTGGGCGCAACGCTCCCCGGAGAGCTCCCCGGAGAGCGGGCTCTCGCACCTGAGTGTGCCCGCCACCTCCACGGGCGTGCCGGGTGGAAGCTCCGCCACGCCGGCGGCCAGGCTGGTCCGCACGCTACGCATCAGGCGCGCCTTGCCGAGCTCCCGGGCGCGGAAGTAGAGCACGATAACGCCCGCCGCCACGAGCGCCACGCCGAAGAACAGGAAGATCGTGGACGCAACCATGCCGCCGCTCCTCTCGCCGCGAGGCTTTCCGTATACCCGGAAGGCAGCCTACCTGCCGCCGGGCGGCGGCGCATCGCACAAATGAGTGATTCTTTTAGGCCCTACCGGCCCTGCCACTCCGGCCGGCGCTTCTGCAGGAAGGCGCACATCCCCTCCTGGGCGTCGGCGAAGGTGGCGTTGAAGGACATCACCTCCTGGGCGTAGGCGTAGGCCTGTTCGGTGGGCATCTCGAGCTGGCGGTAGAAGGCCTGCTTGCCGACGCCCACCACCAGCGGGCTTGCCTCGCAGATCTTGGCGGCCAGCCTCTTTGTCGTCTCCTCCAGCTCCTCCGGCGGGACCACCCGGTTGACCAGCCCTATCCTCTCGGCCTCCTCGGCGGAGACGAAGTCCCCGGTGAGCAGCATCTCCATGCTCTTCTTCTGCCCGACGGAGCGGGAGAGGGCCACCATCGGGGTGGAGCAGAAGAGCCCTATCTTCACCCCCGGGGTGGCGAACCTGGCCTCGGTGGAGGCGACCACGAGGTCGCAGGTCGCGGCCAGCTGGCAGCCCGCCGCGGTGGCGGTGGCGTGCACCCGGGCGATGACCGGCTGGGGGATGGACCGGATGGCCATCATCATCCCGGTGCAGGTCTCGAAGACGCGGCGGTAGAAGCCCGGGTCGCGGTCCAGCATCTCCGAGAGGTCGTGCCCGGCGCAGAAGGCCGGGCCGTTGCCCGCGAGGATGACCGCCCGGAACTCCCGGCTCTCCCCGACCGACCGGAAGGCCTCGGTGAGCTCGTGCATGTGGTCCAGGGAGAGGGCGTTGCGCTTCTCTGGACGGTTCATGGTGATGCGGGCAACCTCCCCGTCCCGCTCGAAGAGGATGTGCTCGTAGGTCCTTCTCTCTGCTTCTATCATGGGTGTCCTTTCTGCCCGTAGCTTCTCTCTTCCACAAGCTCGGTGCGGCCCCCGATCTCCACCGCCCCTCCGGGGAGGGGGCGGGCCAGGATCACGGAGCCCTTCCCCTGGCGTATGGTGAGCGGGCGGCCCAGCCGGGCCGCGAGCCTGACGGCGTGGGACCCGGTGGCCTCGTCCTCCTCTATCCCGAGGCGGGGGGCGAAGACCCGCACCCGGACGCGCCCGGCCGCCTCGTCCTCCCAAGCCCACACCCCCACGAGGTCATAGCCCTCCGGCGGCCCCGAAAGGGCCTCCACCTCGTCCGGGTGCCCGAGGCGCAGGTGCTGCGCATCGAGGGCTAGCGCGCGCCCGACGACGCGGCGGCGCGCTAC
>JADDKG010000364.1 GCA_020253895.1 Rubrobacter sp. | reverse complement strand
GGTTGTAGGTTCGAATCCTACCAGGGGAGCCGGAGGGCCCATAGCTCAGCTGGTTAGAGCATCCGACTCATAATCGGACGGTCCCAGGTTCGAGTCCTGGTGGGCCCACATCCTCTCTCCGACTAGCCCACCGCATACCCTCTCCGACTTTTTCCAGAAAACCCAACATGTTGTGTCCCGCGGCCTGAAAGGCCGCACATCTTCGACAACGGCTTTTTGCGTGCAAACCTTTCTTTGATCCCCCTATAAGGGAGTCCTCATCCCATGGGGGGAGGGATTAAGGGTCAAAATGGCCCCTTGAGAGGGCTCCGAAGCCCGCTTCGTTGCGGCTTTTCGGCCTGTATGCAAGAATTTCAGCATCCGTGGGTCAAAGTGGAGCGGAGTGGGAGGAAAGGCCCTGGCCCTCTTAGGCGAGTACGAGCACACGCTGGACGAGAAGGGCCGTCTGACTCTCCCCTCCAGGCTCCGTCCATATTTCGAGGGTGGCATCGTGATAACCAAGGGCGTGGACAAGTGCCTGTTTGCCTTCCCGCCCGAGGAGTGGGCGGCGTTCAAGGCGCGTGTCAAAGCCAGTGCGGACCTTTCGGCGAGGGGTCGTCAGCTGGCGAGGATGTTTTTTTCGATGGCTTTCGAGGCCACCCTGGACCGTCAGGGGCGGGTTTTGATCCCGGCGAAGCTCGCCCGGTACGCCGGTCTGAGCCGGGATGTGACCATCACGGGGGTGGATGACCGGCTGGAGATCTGGGACACCGACGAGTGGAACCGCTACATGGAGGGGGCCGACGAGACTTTCGCGGAGATAGTCGAGGAGTTCGCCGGGAGGGAGCTGGAGACGTGATGGCCACGTTCCGGCACCGGCCGGTGATGCTGGAGGAGGTCGTGCGGGAGCTGGCGCCTTCCGGCGGGGACGTGGTGGTCGATGCCACCTTCGGCGGCGGGGGGCATGCTGCCCGCCTCCTGGAGGAGCTGGGGGCGGAAGGACGCTTGGTGGGGATAGACCGGGATCCCGAGGCGCGGGGTCGGGCCGCCCGTTTGCTGGAGGATCCACGCTTCTCTTTCGAGCTGGGGTCTTACGACGAGGTGCTGTGGCGAATGGTCCGGCAGGGAGAGCGGGCGGATGCCGTGCTGTTCGACTTGGGGATTTCGAGCTTTCAGGTGGAGGATGTCCGGCGGGGCTTCAGCTACACGCGGGAGGGGCCGCTTGATATGCGCATGGACCCTGGCTCTGGGCCTCCGGCCGCAGATTTCCTCAACACGGCCGGTGAGGAGGAGATCTTCCGGGTGCTCGTCGAGTACGGCGATGTGCCCCGGGGGCAGGCGCGCCGGGTGGTGCAGGAGATCTTGCACAGGAGGCCGCTGCGCACGACGACGGACCTGCAGGAGGCGGTGCGGGCCGCGGTGGGCTGGGCTCCGCGCGGGGGGAACCCGGCGAAGCGGGTGTTCCAGGCGGTGCGGATCCACATAAACGACGAACTGGGTGCTTTACGCCGCGCACTCGAGGCCGTGGAGCGGCTGCTGGTGCCCGGAGGAAGGCTGGTTGTCATCTCCTTCCACTCCGGGGAGGACCGGCTGGTCAAGCGGTTCATAGCGGAGAAGGAGGGACGGTGCAGCTGTCCTCCGGAGCTTCCGGTTTGCGTGTGCGGGGCGCGGCCCGTGCTCCGGCGGGGGCCGGTGTTGCGGCCCTCGGAGCGGGAGGTTGCCGAGAACCCCCGCAGCGCACCGGCCCGGATGCGGGTCGCCTTCAGGACCGGAGAGCCCGCGGAGGGGGCTTAAGGTGGCGCTCCCGCGCCACAGGGAGTACCCGGTTGCCGCGCCGCAGCCGCGGGTTACACGCGGCCGTGCCCGGCGCCTTGCCGCCCGCAGGGCCGCGGAACGCCGGCGACGGTTCGTGCTGCTCGTTGTGGTGCCGGTGCTCCTCATGCTCGGGAGCGTCTACCTGCACGCGGTGGCCTCGGACCTTACGCAGAGGACAGCCTCGCTCGAGGAGCGGATCCAAGACGCCCGGAGCGAGGGGGAGGAGCTCAGGCTGCGCGCCGCAAGGCTCTCAAGGCCGGAGCGGGTGATCTCTCTGGCCCGCGAGGAGCTAGGGATGAGGACCCCGACCGGCGGCGAAATGAGGGTTTACGGCGGCAGTACCGGGGAGGATGGGATCCACGTTGAAGACAACCACACAGAGGAGGGGCTCCGGTAGGCGGAGGGCGCGCGTCGGGCAGGTCGTACGGCTGCGGCGGGCGGGCCGTCCCCGCCGCTCGGGCGGAGGCCGTGCCACCGGCCGCGCCGGGGCCGTGGGCGTCGGCCGCGTCCGGTTGGCCCTTCTGGCGTTCGCCGGGGTGGTGCTGCTCCTCGGCGGCCGGGCGGCCTACCTGACCCTCGGCGGGATCGAACGCCTCGACGGCCTCCAGCAGCGCTCCGCCGTAGACGGGGAGCTGCAGCAGCGGGGGGCCATCCTGAGCGCCGACGGGAGGGAGCTGGCCGTCAGCGTGGAGGCCGTCCGGGTGGTGGCCACGCCGTACCAGATAGAGGACCCTGACCGGGCCGCCGCGCGCCTCGCCGGTATCCTCGGGCCGCACACGGGCCAGAGCGCCTCGGAGCTCAAGAGGCTTCTCTCCCGGCACACACCCGGCGGAGAGCCCTCCGGCTACAGCGTGCTCGCCACCGTACGGCCGGACGTTGCCGAGAGGGTGCTCGAGCTCGGCGTCCCCGGCGTCTACCTGGAGCCGGCCACTACCCGGGTCTACCCGGACGGCACCCTCGCCAGCCAGCTCCTCGGCCACGTCGGCCGCTACGGGAAGCCCTTCGGTGGCGTGGAGGCCCGCTACGACGAGACCCTGAGCCGCGGAGAGGACGTTCGCCTCACCGTAGACGCCGCCGTCCAACAGCGGCTGCAGGAGACCCTGGCCGAAACGGTCGACAAGTACCGCGCCAGGAGCGCCCTCGGGATCGTCCTCCGCGCCGAAGACGGCGCCATAGTCGCCCTGGCCAACCACCCCACCTACGATAACAACCGCTTCTCCAGCGTCCCAGCCTGGATGCAGCGCAACCGGGTGCTCACCGACCCCTACGAGCCCGGCTCCACCTTCAAGCCCTTCACCATGGCCGCAGCCCTCGAGGAGGGCACCGTAGAGCCGGAGAGCACCTTCCTCGTCCCTGACTCCATCCGGGTTGCTGACCGCATAATACATGATTCGTTGCCGCACGAGCCGCGCCTCATGGACCTCGCGGAGATCCTGGCCGAGTCCAGCGACGTGGGGACGGTGCAGGTTGCGATGCGGCTCGGGGGGCAGGCGCTTGGGGGGTACATCGAGCGTTTCGGGTTCGGGGAGCCCACCGGCGTGGACCTGTGGGGAGAGGACCCGGGCAAGGTTCCGGGGTACCGGGAGTGGAGCGGCTCCTCCATAGGGAACATCCCCATCGGGCAGGGGCTCACCGTCACGCCGCTGCAGCTGGCCGCCGGGTACGCGATGCTCGCCAACGGCGGCTACAGGGTGACCCCCCACGTGACCGGCACCGAGGAGCCCGGCCCCAGGGTGATAAGCCGCAGGACCTCGGATATAGTACGCGGGATGCTGCGGGAGGTGGTAGAGAGCGGCACGGGGCACCTGGCCCGCATCCCCGGCTACACCGTGGCCGGGAAGACCGGCACCTCCCAGAAGGTCGACCCCGAGACCGGGACCTACGGCGACGAGTACATAGCCTCTTTTGTGGGCTTCGCCCCGGCCTCGGACCCTGAGTACGTCGTGCTCATAGCCGTGGATGAGCCGCAGCGCTCCATCTGGGGCGAGCGGGTGGCCGCTCCGGCCTTCCGGGAGGTGAT
>JADDKG010000363.1 GCA_020253895.1 Rubrobacter sp. | reverse complement strand
GCTCATGTACCAGGTGGAGAACGAGCTGCTCGACGAGAGCTCCGACCGATCCGCCTTCCTCAAGGCGCTGACGAGCTACGTCCGGGCCGACGGCATCACCGTCCCGCTGTTTACCAACGACTACTCAATGGCCGGGCATTTTTCGGACACCTCGAAGTACGGCACCGACTTCTATGCCTATGACTCTTACCCATTAGGCTTCACGTGCAACGGAAAGCGCAATGCCCTGAGCGACCACGAAGCCGAGTTCCGGGCCATAGCTCCCACCACCCCACAGTTCATCACTGAGGCCCAAGGCGGGGCCTTCACCCCATGGGGTGCCCCTTTCACCCCCAGCGCCTGCGCCACATTCGCCGATCCCGCATTCACCCGACAGTGGGGCGTCTCCACCATTGGTAATGGCGTCACAGCATTCAACTACTACATGCTCGAGGGCGGGACGAACTGGGGATGGACAGGGGCCCCTGCGTCCGGCTTTACCTCCTACGACTACGGCGCCGCTCTCGACGAAGAACGCACCCTCACCGACAAATTCGCGGTGCAGAAGGAGATCGGTTACTTCCAACGCGCCCTGCCATGGCTGGCAGCCACCAATCCGGTAAGTGCCCCCGAACCTACAGACGTCAAGGGCTCCCCAGTCCACGCGTACCAGCGCACTACCGGCGCAACCGGACCACGCTTCATCGGCTTCCGGTTGGGCGACTCCAACGCGACGACCGACACCACTTTCACCACCCCGCTTGATCTTGACTCCGACGGCTCCGCCAACCGCCAGCACGTCGTCGACGACCGTGATTCCGCCATCTCGTACCAGGGTTCGTGGGTGCAGCGCAGCGATCCCGGAGCCTCGGGCAAAACCCTGACGGTCTCGTCCCGCAAGGGGGACACGGCGACCTTGACCTTCACCGGCACCGGGATCTCCGTCATCTCCGGTACCGGCACCGATCACGGCATGGTCTCCCTCCGCGTCGACGGCGACGCCCCGGTCGAAGCGACCGGTCACGTCGACTCCGACCAGAACCGGCCTGCCCAAAAAGTGCTCCACGAGTTCACCGGCCTGTCCGGCGGGCGCCACACCCTCACTGTCACCAATCTCGGCAAACCGGCGCAGGGCGGGAAGGGCACCATCGTCAGCCTCGACGCCCTGCGCGTCACCGACGACTCAGCAGCGGACGCCCACGGTGAGAAACCCTCGAACCCGGCCCGGCAGTGGGCCCGTGTCCCACAGGACACGTCCACGACCCTTCACTTGCACGGTCGTGACGCTCTCATGATGGCCGCCGATTTCCCCATCGGCAACCACAAAGTGCTCTACACCACCTCCCAGCCGTTCGGGGCCCCGGTCGTCACCTCCGGGCGCGGCACCGTCGAGTACCTCATCGGTCACCGCGGTGACCCAGGCGAGACCGTCCTGCAATTCAAGGCAGGATCTTCCGCGCCCACGGTTCGGGGCTCCGGAGTACGGACCGTCTGGAACGCGACCACCGGTCAACTCCGCCTCAATTACACCCACACCGGCACTCCGTCCGATATCCGCATCGGTGAGGGCGACGACGCCTTGACCTTGCGCGTCATCGACCGGCAGAGCGCCCGCACCACCTGGCAACTCGAGAGCACTCTCAACGGCCGCACGGTGCACACTGACGTCGAGGGCGCCTACCTCGCCGGCCGGGCTGTCACCAGTGGCAGCACCGTCGCCCTGAGCGGCCAGATGGCCGAGCCCGGTACCGTCTCCATCATCCCGGACGCCACGATCACTTCAGCCAGCTGGAATGGTCGGCCCCTGCCACACTTCACCGACGCGCCAGTTCCCGGCCCGGCCGCCGTCTCCGCCCCCACCCTGCACTGGGTCTCCAAGACAGGCGCTCCGGAGGCTGCCCAGGGCTACGACGACTCGACGTGGAAGGTAGCCAGCTCCACGACAGAACGCACGCCATGGCAGAAACCGACGCTCGGCGGTGCCGCCCTGGACTCGAATCTCCTCGGCTTCTATGAGGGTTCGGTCTGGTACCGGGCTCACTTCACCGCCGACACAACACGTACGCTCAAGCTCAATGCCAACGGTGGTCAGGGCGCACCCAAGCCCAATGGCGTCGACCCGGCCTTTATGCAAGTTTGGATCAACGGCACCTACGCCGGAGCCTATCGCGCGGTCGGAAACACGACGAGCATCGAGCTCCCTTCCTCGATCAAGGCCGGCGATCCGGTCGTCCTCTCGGTCGTCGTCCACAACCTCGGCCAGAACCTCGACTGGTCCGACAACGGGTTGTCGCGCCAGTCACGCGGTCTCAACTCCGCCAGCCTGCCTGCGAAGGGGGCGGTCACGTGGCGGGTCCGTGGCGCACTAAGCACCGAACAGACCGGCGATACCGCCCGGACGATGTACAACAATGGTGACCTGTACGGCGAGCGCGCCGGATGGTACCTGCCGGGCATGCCCGACAAGGACTGGACAGCGGCCACGACGATGACCGTCGACCATCCGGGCATCCGGTGGTACCGCTCCACCTTCAACCTGTCGGTGCCCACCGGTCAGGACACCACCTTCCAGGTCGTCGTCAAGCCTTCTGGGAACGGCAAGGGTCCTGGCGGCGTGGGAGCCGACCATTCCCAGGCGACAATCTTCGTCAACGGCTGGAATACCGGCGTCTACGTCGGTGACGTCGGACCACAGACCCGCTTCGTCATTCCCGCCGGGTTCATCAACCTTCACGGTTCGAACACCATCGCCGTCGCTGTGGCCGCCAAGGAAGCGGGTTCCGGTCCTGCGTCGATCACCGTCGAGCCGACCCATTCGGTCACGGGGTCCCTCGTCGGGGACCTGAACAAGGCCCCGGCCTACAGCCCACGGACACCCGACCCCGCCACAGGCACTGTGCCCTCCTTGGTGCCGCTGCCCGCCTCCCTCAAGACCGACAGCGGAGCACCCTTCACCCTCAAGGACTCCACCGTCATCGTCGCCAAGGGTCAGGCCAGCGAGAGCGCCAAGTTCCTGGCAACGATCCTGCGTCGCTCCACCGGCTTCCCCCTACCGATCGTCTCGAGCGGCAGCGGCCACAACTCGGTCATCAGCCTGACCGTCGACCCGCACACGAGAATCGGCACGTACGCCCGACAGGAAGAGGCATACTCGCTCGTCTCACGGGCCGGATCCATGACCGCCCGGGCCGTGACGAGCCATGGTCTTTTCGACGCCGTCCAGACGATCCGACAACTCTTCCCGCCATTCATCGAGTCGACCCGGCCCATGATGC
>JADDKG010000362.1 GCA_020253895.1 Rubrobacter sp. | reverse complement strand
CGAGACGCTGCAGAGCGGGGCCAGCGCCACCATCTCCACCGGGGAGACCATCAGCCTCGCCCCCCAGAGCGGCGCGAGCCCCCAGGGTGTGCTCTCCAGCCAGAGCAGCGCGGACTACCCCGGCGCCATCTGGTACCCGGCCTCCTCCAGCAACTACACCGCTGCCAGCAGGCCGGGGTCGCACCCCATAGACAAGATCGTCATCCACGTGACCCAGGGCTCCTACGCCAGCGCGATGGACTGATTCCAGAACCCGGCGGCGGGCGTCTCCGCTCACTACACCATCCGCTCGGCGGACGGGCTCGTCGGGCAGAGCGTGCGCGAGAAGGACATCGCCTGGCACGCCGGGAACTGGGAGTACAACCAGACCAGCATCGGCATCGAGCACGAGGGCTTTGTAGACGACCCCAAGTGGTTCACCGAGGCCATGTACCAGTCGTCGGCCAAGCTGGTCGCCTACCTGTGCAAGAAGTACAACATCCCCATCGACCGGAACCACATCATCGGGCACAGCGAGGTGCCCGGGGCGACCCACACCGATCCCGGGCCGTACTGGGACTGGGACAAGTACCTCTCGTACGTGCGGCAGTACGCCGGGGGCTCTTCCGGGGGGTACCGCCAGATCGTGGACAACGCAGACATCATAACCTCCGGCCGGTTCAGCGCCTCCTCCGGCTGGGGCTGGAGCCGCTACAGCGACTCCAGGTACTACTGGAACTACCGGTTCGCCAAGCCCAAGGCGACAAGCGACACGGCGAAGTACCGCTTCGACATACCGGCCACCGGGGACTACGCGGTCTACGCCTGGTGGCCCTCCAACCCAGGCTACAACAAGGCCACCCCCATCGGGATCAAGACCACGGCCGGCTGGCGCTGGGTGTGGGTGGACCAGACCCGCAACGGCGGACGCTGGGTCTACCTGGGCACCTTCAACCTCTCGCGGGGGGATGAGTGGAAGATCCAGGTCTCCCGCTGGACCTCCGGAAGCGGGTACGTGATCGCCGACGCGATGAAGGTGGTGCGAAGATGACCATCATGCGGAAGAGCCCCGCGCTGGCGCTGCTCGGGCTGGCGCTGCTACTCCTGCTCGCCGTCTCCTGCGCCCGGCAGGGCGCCCCCGGCCCCGAAGAGGGGGCGGGCAACCAGAGCCGGGAGCAGCGAGAGGCGCCGGCCCGGACGGCCGCCGGGGAGGAGAGCACCGGTCCCGCCGAAGCGACCGCCCGGGAGGAGGGCGTCGCGGAGCGGACGGGCGGAGAGAGCGCGGGACACCCAGAGAAAGAGAAGAGGGCCGCGCGTCCCGCGGGGGAGGGTGGCTTTACCGCCGCCCCGGAGGCCTCCGGCGGCGAGGCCGGGGCCGCCAGGTCGATAGCCGAGGTGAGGTTTGGGCGACACGGAGGATACGAGCGGGTGGTCATCGAGTTCGACTCCGGCCGGGTGCCCCGGTGGACCCTGAGCAGCCCCACCGGGGAGGGGTACAGCAGGATCTCGCTCCCCGGCATCGAGGCCGTCCGGGAGACCGGCGGCCGGTTCGGCGGGGAGATCATCGCCGACTACTACGTGGTCCGCGACCCGCAGGGGGGCTTCTTCGTGGACATCTTCGCCACCGGTCCGTTCCGCTACCGGGTCCTCGAGCTTAAGAACCCGGGGCGGCTGGCCATCGACTACGCCCCGGCCGGGGGAAGCCTCGCCCGCCCGCTGCCGGTGCGGGGCGAGAGGAACGTGGTGATGGAGCCCCGCCCGGGGCAGGCCATCTCGGAAGCGCTCACGGTAAGCGGCTACTCGCGCAACTTCGAGGCCCGGACCACCGTGCTGCTGAGGGGTCCGGACGGGAGCGTCCTCGCCCGCAAGAGCGTGACCGCCAGCGACTGGAGCGAGGCCTGGGGGTACTTCGAGGCCGCCCTCGAGGTGCCTCCGTTCCGGGGTGGGGCCACCCTCCTGGTGGGCGCGGAGAGCCCCCGCGACGGGACGTTCCAGGGGGTGGAGGTGCCGGTGGTCTACGGCGGCTGAGGCCCGCCCCGCCGGCCGGCCCATGCCCCGGCGGCGGCGGAGACGCCTATCAGGACGGCAGCCTGGAGCAGGGCGAAAAAGGCTACGCTGAGGAGGAAGAGATCCCACGCCTGCTCGGCGGAGACCTCCATCCCCATCCAGTCCGAGAGGCTTTGGGCCATGGAGGCCGATCCGATCTGGCGGGCGGCGGCCAGAGCCCCGGCGGAGGCCCCGAGGACGAAGACCGGGGCGGCCATCACGCCGCTCACAAGACCGGCCACGGCACCCCTCTTCCGGCCGCGCTCCGCCTCGGCCGCCCGGCGGCCGCACGAGAGCCCGATGAACGCGGCGGCCACCAGCCCGGCGAGAGAGCCGAGCAGCGAGACCAGAAAGCCCACCACCCCGCCAATGCCGCCCCAGATCATGCCGACCCTCAAGGCGCCCCCCTGTTTGATCTCCGGCTCCACGGGTAGCATTCTAGCGCCAGGCCGCCAACCGCGGGTGCACGTGGCGGTGCTGGGGCGGTAAAGTGTAGGGCCTGTAGGCCAATGGAAGGAGAGCCGCATGAGCGAGACCATGCTGATGTGCCGCATCTGCCGTCATGTGTTCTCCGAGCGCGAGGCGCGCCTCAAGGCCGCCGTGGAGCCGGACGACGAGCAGCTCCAGTGCCCGCGCTGCGGCTCCTCCAGCTTCGAGCCCTACGCCTTCGACCCCGACGCCCCGGCCGTGGACCCCTTCGAGGAGGACGAGGAGGCCTACTGAGGCCGGGCGCCTTCTACCGGCGCTCGACGAACTCTATGCGGTAACCGTCGGGGTCCCGGACGAAGAAGAGCCGGGTGCCGGTGCTGATAGCGTGCGGCTTGCTCTCGAACTCCACGCCCCCGGCGCGCTCCAGCCGCTCGGCGAGCGCGTCGAGGTCCTCCACGGCGAACGCCACGTGGCTGTAGCCCTCCCCGAGCTCGTAGGGGGTCTCCCGGCCGTGGTTGAGGGTCAACTCCAGCCGCGGCTCCGGGTCCCCCGGGACCCCGATAAAGGCGTTGGTGGCCTCGTCCCCGATGGGCACCTTGCGGACGAGCTCGAGCCCGAGCTTGTTGGTGTAGAAGTCTATGCTGCGGTCCAGATCCAGGACCCGGTAGCAGGTGTGCAGGTACCTCACGTACTACCCCCTTCCACGCCGAAGCCTGCGTACGGGGCGCATTCTACAGCAGCGTCCCGGTAGCCGGGCGGGGGATTGCTGGTAAGCTTCGCCCATGGACGATATGAGCCGCGCCCTCCCGGAAGGACCGGCCCGGAGGGCGGCCCGGATAGCCCGGGTCGGCGCCCGCTACGGGTTCGGCTTTGTCTTCGGCCGCCGGCTCAGGCCGTTCCGGCGGGAGGAGCCGGGGAGGGTGGGGCCGCGGCTGCGCCGCTCGCTGGAGGAGCTGGGGCCGGTCTTCGCCGAGCTGGGCAGGTTCCTCTCGGCCCGGCGCGACCTCCTGCCGCCGGAGATCGCGGCGGAGCTCTCACGGGCGGAGTCTCCGCCGAAGCCGACGCCCCCCCAGGAGGTGCGTGAGATCCTGGAGCGGGAGCTCGGCAACTCGGTGGAACGGCTGTTCGTGAGCTTTGGGGAGGTGCCGGTCCGCATCGGGGTACTCACCCAGGCGCACCGGGCCACGCTCCCGGGGGACCGCCCGGCTCTGGTGGTGGTCTCGCGCCCCGGCGTCCGGCGGGAGCTGCTGGCGATGCGGCCGGTGGCGGATCTGGTACGCAGGAGGGTCGGAGACCGCCTGCCGCTGGACCCGGTGGAGGCGGTCGCGGAGTTCTCCGCCCACGCCGGCCACCGCCGCGACATGCACCTGGCTGCACAGAACATCCGGCGGATGCGCGCCGTGGAAGGCCTCCCCCTGCGGATACCGGACGTCTACCGGGACTACTCGACGGCCCGGTGCCTCACGCTGGAGGCTCCCGGCGGGTGGTCGGCGCCGGCCCCGGAAGGCTACAGAGCCTGCGCCGATGGGCTGGTGGGGCTCGCGGTGAGGGACGGGATCTTCCTGGCGGACCTCTCACCCGAGCGCTTCGCCGCGACCCCGGGCGGGGAGCTCTGGCTGCTCGACCCCACGGAGGCGTTCTCGCTGGACCCGGAGCGGATGCGCGCCCTGGCCGAGGTGCTCTCCGCCGCCGGGCGGGAGGACGTGGACGGCATCATCCGCGCCCTGCCGCTCGCCGGGGCCTCGGTGCCCAAAAACAGCGCGGCGCTGAAGCGCGAGCTGCGGGAGGCCCTTGGGGCGCTCGGCGGGCCGCTGTGGCGGGAGCACCGGCTCTCGCGGGTACGGGATACCGTGCTGGAGGCGTTCAGGAGGGGCGGCGTGCGGCTGCCGGATGAGCTCTGCCAGCTTCTCCGGTCGCTGGTTGACGCCGAGGAGCTGGGCCGGACGATGTCCGGAGAGGACTACCCGGGCATCGTCCCGGCGGCGGAGGCGGCGCAGGAGATGATCTCCCGCCACCGCAACCCCCGCTACGTCCTGGAGCGTACCGCCCGGAGGCTCAACCGGCCCGAGGTCTACGCGGACTACCCCCGGCAGCTGCACGCCCTGCTGGAGGAGCTCAAGGACGGGGAGGTGGAGGTCCGCTTCCGGCACGGAGGGCTGGACGAGTTGATCTCCAAGCTGGACATCCTGGCCAACAGGCTGGTCTTCGCCTTCCTGATAGCCGCCCTGATCGTGGGCTCCTCGATGCTGGGGGTGTTCGTCCGGGGCGGCCCGCAGGTCTTGGGCCTGAGCATCTTCGGCCTCGCCGGCTTTGTGGTGGCGGCCCTGCTGGGGCTGCTGCTGCTCGCCGGGATCATCCGCTCCGGCCGCCTGTAGCGCGGCTCCGTTTGTCCGGCGCCGCCCGGGGGTAGTAGTGCTCTCCGGATGGCAACGCAGGAGAGGAGGAGCCCGTGGACGAGCAGGCCCGCAGAGAGATCCTGAAGAGCATCCCCTACGGCTTCTACATAACCGGGGTGGTGAGCGGCTCGGGGGAGCCGAACGGGTTCACCACCTGCTGGGTCTCCCAGGCCTCCTTCGAACCCCCGCAGATCACCCTCGCCGCCCGCCGCGGGCACAGGACCAGAGACTGCATAGAGGAGACGGGGGTCTTCTCCCTGAACTTCCTGGATGCCGGCCAGGAGGAGCTGGCCCGCCGCTTCGCGGGGCCGCTCTCTCCAGGGGACGGGACGGTAGGCGGCGCCCGCTACACCACCGGCAGCACCGGGGCCCCGCTCTTCGAGGACGCCTTCGCCTCCCTGGAGTGCCGGGTGGCGGGCAGGCTGGAGGCCGGCGACCACACGGTCTACCTGGGCGAGGTGGTGGACGCGCGGCTGCGGCGGCCGGCCGATCTTCTCACCGACCTGGAGACGCCCCTGGAGTACGGTGGCTGAGGGAGAGCGACGGGCCGGCGGGGATCCGGTTCAGGAGGGGGGAGTGAAGAAGAAACAGATGACCGCCGGCCCGTACGCCTACCTTTACGCACGAGCCGACCAAAGGTTTCACCCGGAACCGGAAAGGGCCCGAAGACCGGACCGGAAGAGGTCAGGAGGGGGGAAAGTGATCTCCGGCCCGGCCGCCGTGCCTCTTAGAGTATATGTCTACCCGGCCGGGCCCCTCCCTAAACACCTTCTCCTAGACCCGCGTGCCGCGCAGAAGCTCCCGGATGCGACGCCCCTCGCGGTGCCCGTAGTAGTAGGCCAGCCGGTCCAGATCCTCCCACTCGGCCAGCCGCGGGTTCTCCGCAAAGGAGACGCGCTGCCCGAAGCGCCCGTCGTGCCAGCCGCTCCTGTAGGCCGCCCGCTCCCGGAGATCCTCGGCAGACACCACAGCCCTCTCTCGGATCATCTTCCGCCCTCCCGAAGACCTGCTCCGACAACCCACATATAGCACAATCATTTCATAAATTGAACGGCTAAGTTAATTTTTCTTTAAAAAAGTAACACAGCCGGAGTACGTCGTTCCAGCCCGGCGCAGGAGCAGCCCGGAGATCAGGACCACCCCCAGCAGGGCTGGGAGGAGGAGCCCGCCGAAGACGGCCACCCCGGTCCAGAAGGCCATCGCGAGGATGGCTCCGTCGAGCAGAGCGGGTGGTCCCGGGACTCCCCGCGGCCACAGGAGGACGAGGATGGCCGAGGAGGCGGCCCCAGAGAGCAGCCAGCCCAGGTAGTTGCTGGCGGGGACGCCGTAGTAGGGGCCTCCCTCCGGCCAAACCCAGAACCCGAGCAGGGCGGCGCCGGGGTCGAGCACCCCGTCAAGCAGGGTGAGGAGGACGGCCGCCCGGAGCACCCACAGGAGGCGGCTGCGGGGATGGCGGGTGGCGGCCGCAGCGCCGACGACGAGCGGGACGTAGGAGACCGGGAGCAGGTAAGGCACGAGGCCGAAGAGCTGCGGCCCGAGCGCCTCGCCGTAGTGGAAGCGGCCGTAGGGCCAGCCGGTCACCACCCCGAAGGACTCTACGGTGAAGGCGAAGGCGGAGGTCAGAACGAGAGCCGCAAAAAAGCGCGCGGGGCCGAAAAACCGCAGGAGCGCGGCCAGCGGAGGCGCGGCCATCGCGGCGGTCGAGGCCAGCGAGAGGAGCCAGGCTCCCGGCGGATGCGGAAAGTGCACCGCGAACCCCGCCGCGCCGAAGAAGAACAGAGCGGCGGCCGGGAGCAGAAAGCGAGGGCTAAAGACGGCCACCCCGCGATGGTAGCGCGGTTCCGGAGCCTGCGCTGGTATATCCTGTGTGTCGTGCTGAGGCGGCTCCTCCACATCTCGCGTCCCGTGCTGTGGATAAACACCGTCGGCAGCGGCTTCGTCGGGATGTGGCTGGCCGGGCACCTGTGGAGCTGGGGCTTCGTCCCGGTGCTGCTGTGGCTCACGCTGCCCTTCAACCTCCTGATCTACGGCGTCAACGACATCTTCGACCGGGAGACAGACGCCGCCAACCCCCGGAAAGGCTCGCTGGAAGGGGCCAGGATCCAACCCGGCGAGATCCGGTCCATCTGGGCCGCCGTGCTGCTCTCGAACGCCCCGTTCGCCGCCTACTTCGCCCTCGCCCTCCCCCCCGCCGCTACGCTGTGGATGGCGGCGTACGCGCTGGTCTTTCTCGGCTACTCGGTCCCCCCCGTCCGCTTCAAGGCCCGCCCCTACCTGGACTCGCTGAGCAATGCGGCCTACGCCTTTCCGCTCGTCTTCGTGCCGCTCGCCCTGGGAGAGAGCCCGGTGTGGCCCGCGGCGCTGGGGCTCATGGCCTGGAGCGTGGCCAAGCACGCCTTCGACGCGGTGCAGGACATCCGGGAGGACCTCAGGGCCGGGATCGTCACGACCCCGGTACGGATCGGGGTACGCGGGACCGTGGTGTGGAGCGGAGCCTGGTGGACGCTCGCCACCCTCCTGTTCGCGGCGGTGAGCCTTCCCGTGGCGTTGCTCAACGCGGCCCTAGCGGGTGGTCTGCTCCTCGCGCTGTGGAGGGACCCTCGACCGGGCACCGGGCACCGCCTCTACCCCTACTCCATAGCCTTCCCCTACGTTGCGGGAACCGCCGCCGGGGTGCTCCTGGTCGCCGCCCTCTCGCTGGGGGCCTACCCGTGAGCCGGGTGGTGGTGGTCGGCGGGGGCATAGGGGGGCTCGCCGCGGCAGCCCTTCTGGGGCGGGCGGGGCACGAGGTGACCCTGCTGGAGGCTACGGATCAGATCGGCGGGAAGAGCCGTCGCATAAGCCTCGCCGGGCAGAGGATGGACACCGGCCCCTCTCTCCTGACCTTCCCTGGGGTCTGGGAGGAGTTCCTGCGCCGCTACGACGCCCTCGGCGGGCGGGAAGAGGCCTACAGGATAGCGGGGCTCAGGCTCGCCAGGCTGCCGGAGCTCGGCAGGTACCACTACCGGGGGGAGACGGTTCCGCTTCCCGTACCGGAGGATCACCCCTGGCATCAGGCGTGGCGGCGCTTTGCCGGTACACACGCCGGGCTGGGCAGGGAGGTTGAGCGGCTGCTCGTCTCAGACCCCTTGGACGTGCGGGTGCTGCCCGCGCTCGTCCGGCTGCTGCGGACCTACGGCCTCAAGAGGGGGCGACAGAGCGCCGCCGGATACCTGGACGGCCTGGGGTGGCTGCCGGAGGGGCTCAAGGAGATCATCGCCATCCACAGCCTCAACGCGGGCGTGGCCCCCGGACGGGTCCCGGCCCTGTACGCGAGCCTCCCGGCCATCGTCGCGGAGGAGGGCGCGTGGGTCCCCGAGGGGGGCATCCACGAGCTGGTGCTGGCCCTCGGGCGGCTCGCCCGGCACGCCGGGGTCGAGATCCGAACTGGGGAGCCCGCCCTAAGGGTGGAGGAGGGGCGGGTGATCTCCGCCGGCCGGACCTACCCGGCGGAGGCGGTCGTGGGGGCGGTGGACGCCGAACGGCTGGAGCATCTCGCCGGAGCCGAGGGAGAAACTGCCCCCGCAAACCCTCTCTCCTGCTCGGGCATAGCGGTCTACGCCGTGCTGGAGGAAGAGGCCACCCTTCCCCCACACTCCGTCGTGCTCCCGGACGATCCCGGAAAGCTCTACCCCGCGCTCGAGGCCCTGCGGGATCCCCCGCAGGGCATGGCCTTCCTGAACTACTACCGGCCCGGAGAGGTCTACCCCAACCGGCGTCCCACCGCCGCGCTGCTGCTCACCGTGCCCGCCGACGGGCGGCGGCGGGGTC
This sequence comes from Rubrobacter sp., assembly GCA_020253895.1. GTDB lineage: Bacteria > Actinomycetota > Rubrobacteria > Rubrobacterales > Rubrobacteraceae > Rubrobacter_B. The sequence continues at coordinate 224 of JADDKG010000362.1, read as the reverse complement.
TGGAGGACCCGTTCGTCCGGCGCGAGGTGGAGCGCGTCTCGCGAGCCGCCGGGCTAAAGAAGCCGCTCACCGAACTCGCCGCGGCAACGGAGGTCCTCGATGCCCGACACTTCGCGCTGTGGGGCAGCCCGGGGGGAGCCCTGTACGGGCGGGCGCGGCGCTTCTGGCAGACCGGCCCCCTCCACCGGCCGGGCTACTCCGGGGGGAGGAGAAGACCGTGGCTG
>JADDKG010000361.1 GCA_020253895.1 Rubrobacter sp. | reverse complement strand
GTGCTGGTCGACGTCCCCAAGGACGTACAGTTCGCCGAGTGCGGCGGCGACGGCTACCGGGCGCTGCGCGAGGCCCCGCCGCCGGTCAGCGCCCCCGCGCTCGAGGCGGCGGCGCTGCTGCTCAAGAAGGCCCGGCGCCCGATAATCATCGCCGGGCACGGCGTGATCATCTCCGGCGCCGAGCGGGAGCTCATCGCCCTCGCCGAGCGGACCGGGGCCCCGGTGGTCACCACCCTGCTCGGGATCAGCGCCATCCCCGAGGATCACCCGCTGTACATCGGGTGGCCGGGGATGCACGGCCAGGCCTCCGTCAACCGGGCCATAGACCGGTGCGACCTGCTGTTCGCGGTGGGGATGCGCTTTGACGACAGGATCACGGGCGACCCCTCGCGCTTCGCTCCGAACGCCAAGGTGGTCCACATCGACGTCGACCCCTCGGAGCTGGGCAAGGTCATAAAGCCCACCGTGGGCATAGCCGCCGACGCCCGGGCGGCCCTGCGGGGTGTCCTCCGCCACATCGAGCGCCCGCAGGACAACTGCGCCGGGTGGCGGGCTGAGATCGCCGAGAGCCAGCGCCCCGAGCGGGAGCGGGCCGAGCTGGCCCGTTCGGAGTACGGGCCCATACGGATCATGGACGCCATAAAGGCCGCCGCCGGGGAGGAGGTCCGGCTGGTCACCGACGTGGGCCAGCACCAGATGTGGGCGGCCCAGTTCTTCCGGTTCACCAAGCGGAACAGCCACATCACCTCCGGCGGGCTCGGCACCATGGGCTTCGCCCTCCCGGCGGCGATGGGCGTCAAGCTCGGCTGTCCCGAGGACCCGGTGTGGGTGGTGGCCGGGGACGGCGGCTTCCAGATGAACCTGCAGGAGCTGGCCACCATCCGGGACCTCGGCCTGGACATCAAGGTGGCCATCCTGAACAACGGCTACCTCGGGATGGTGCGCCAGTGGCAGCAGTTCTTCCACAACCGCCGCTACTCCGAGACGCCCATAACCGGCCCGGACTACGAGCACCTCACCCGGGCCTACGGGCTCGCGGGGCGCACCGTCAGGCCCGACGACGACGTGGAGGAGGCGGTGCGCTGGGCGCAGGAGACGCCGGGGTGCGTGGTGCTGGACTTCCACATCGACCCGGAGGCCAACGTCTACCCCATGATCCCCTCCGGCATGAGCGTGGCTGAGATGATCGAGGAAGATGCCTGAGGCGGCCTCCGGCACGCTGGCCGTTGCCGTCGAGGCCCGCATAGCGGGGGGCATCTACGCCCTCAACCGCTTCCTGATGACCCTGCAGGGCAAGCGGATGCCCGTGCGGAGCCTGACGGTGGGGATGGGGCCGGAGGAGAGCGTCATCGTGGCCCTGTTCGAGTGCGAGCCCGAGACCGCCCGGCGCTACGTGGCCCTGCTCTCCTCGCTGGAGGACGCCCGGGAGGTCCGGGAGGCCGGGGAGGTGCTGGAGGTCGCGCTCGCCGCCACCGACGGCGGGTGGCGGGAGGCGGCGGTGCGCGCCGGGGTGGTGGCCCACAAGGACGGCGGCACCGTGGTGGCCTCCGGGGCGCCGGGGGCGGTGGAGGACTGGCTCGGGATGCTCGGCGAGGTGGAAGACGCGATCCGGCTCGGGCCCGTCGCCCGGCCGGGAAGGGGGAGGTGAGAGCGTGGCACGCGTATACCGCGAGGGAGACATAGGGAACGAGATCGCCGGGAAAAGGATCGCCGTGCTGGGGTTCGGAAGCCAGGGACACGCCCACGCGCTGAACCTCAGGGACTCCGGCTGCGAGGTCACCGTGGGGCTATACAGGGGCTCGGCGAGCTGGCCCAAAGCCGAGGAGGCCGGGCTGAGGGTCGCCGAGATCCCCGAGGCGGTCCGCTGGGCGGACGTGGTGATGATGCTCCTCCCGGACGAGCGGCAGCCGCCGGTCTTCCGGGAGCAGGTCGCCCCCAACCTCTCCGAGGGGGACCTGATGCTCTTCGCCCATGGGTTCAACGTGCACTTCAACCAGGTCGAGGTGCCGCCGGAGGTGGATCTGGGTCTGGTGGCCCCCAAGGGCCCGGGGCACGTGCTGCGGCAGCTCTACGAGGAGGGCAAGGGGATGCCGGCGCTCTTCGCCGTCGGGCGCGACGCCACCGGGCAGGCCCGCGACCTCATCCTCTCCTACGCCCGGGGCATCGGGTGCGCGCGGGCCGGGGTGCTGGAGACCACCTTCGCCGAGGAGACCGAGACCGACCTCTTCGGGGAGCAGGCGGTGCTCTGCGGCGGGCTCTCCGCGCTGCTCAAGGCCGGTTTCGAGACGCTGGTGGAGGCCGGCTACCAGCCCGAGCTCGCCTACTACGAGTGCGTCAACGAGCTCAAGCTCATCGTGGACCTCATCTACGAGGGCGGGCTGGCCCGGATGCGCTACTCGGTCTCCAACACCGCCGAGTACGGGGACTACACCGCGGGCCCGAAGATCATAGACGAGGGCGTCCGGGAGAGGATGCGCGGGATCCTCGCGGACATCCAGAGCGGCAGGTTCGCCAAGGAGTGGGTGCTCGAGAACCAGGCCGGGGGCTCCAGCTTCCTGGCGATGCGCCGCCGGGAGGCATCGCACATGGTGGAGAAGGTCGGAGAAGAGCTGCGGGCGCTCGCCGCCGAGGGCGCAGAGAGCCCGGCAGGAAGCCCCGCGGGAGGTGAGACCCGATGACGCGCGGCGCTTTTACGGTCTCGGACGCCGAGTGGTGCTACCACGACGGCGAGTTCGTGCGGGTGGGGGACGTCCGTCTCTCCCCCGCCACCCACGCCCTGAACTACGGCACCGGGGTCTTCGAGGGCATACGGGCCTACTGGAACGCTGGCCGCCAGACCCTGCAGGTGCTCAAGATGCGCGAGCACTACGAGCGCTTCGAGAAGAGCTGCCGGGTGCTGCACATAGACCTCGGGCTAGGGGTGGAGGATCTGTGCGAGATCACGCTAGAGATCCTCCGGCGCAACGCACCGCGGGAGGACACCTACATCCGGCCGCTGGCGTACAAGTCCGCCGAGTCCATCGGGGTGAAGCTGGACCTCCCGGCCTCGCTCTCCATCTTCACCGCCCCCATGGGCAACTACGTGGAGCTGACGGGGCTGCGGTGCTGCGTCTCCTCGTGGCGCAGGATCCCGGACAACGCCATGCCGGCCCGGGCCAAGCTCACCGGCTCGTACGTCAACACGGCGCTGGCCGTGGATGCCGCACACCGGGCGGGCTACGATGAGGCGATCTTCCTCACCCAGGACGGCTTCGTCTCCGAGGCCAGCGCGGCCAACATCTTCCTGGTGCGCAAGGGGCGGCTCATAACCCCGCCGGTCACCGCGGACATCCTGGAGGGGATCACCCGGGACGCGGTGATGGAGCTGGCGCTGGAGGAGCTGGGGCTCGAGACGGAGGAGCGGCAGGTGGCCCGCACCGAGCTGTACGCCGCCGACGAGGTGTTCCTCACCGGCACCGGCTTCCAGATAGCGCCGGTGGTGGAGATCGACGACCGGCCCGTGGGCCCGGGCGAGGTCGGCCCGGTGGCCTCCAGGCTGCAGGAGCTCTACTTCCGGGCGGCGCGCGGCGAGTGGGAGAAGTACGCCGGCTGGACCGTCCCGGTGGAGGTCAAGGAGAGGACCGCCGGGTGAGGGTGCGGTTGCGGTGCGGGCGGCGGGATGAGATACTGCCGCCCCACATGAGGGAGGACCTCTAGAGAGAAGCGGGTGATCGTCTCTCGTCACATCCTACGACTAGCCAGGGTGGCCCCCGGGCGAATTACCGGCCCCGGCCTCTAGAGCCGGGCTGCCCGCGGGCCACCAGCCACCAGGGCCCACAGCAACGAAAAGCAACACCGTAGGAGGACGAGAGGCAGAATGCGCCGGATACAGATCTTCGACACCACCCTTCGCGACGGGGAGCAGTCCCCCGGGATCTCCCTCTCCGTAGAGGAGAAGGTAGAGATAGCCCACCAGCTCGCGCGGCTCAGGGTAGACGTGATCGAGGCCGGTTTCCCCATCACCTCCGAGGGGGACTTCGAGGCGGTGAGCCGCATCGCCTCGGAGGTGGAGGGGCCGGTGATCGCGGGGCTCGCCCGGATTCACCAGGAGGACATCGAGCGGGCGTGGGAGGCGGTGCGGTGGGCGCGCAGGCCCCGCATCCACACCTTCGTGGGCACCTCCGACCTGCACATCGAGCACCAGATGCGCTCGAACCGGGAGGAGATCCTGGAGCGCGCCGGAGAGGCGGTGCGCCTGGCGAAGAGCCTCTGCGAGAACGTGGAGTTCTCCCCCATGGACGCCACGCGCACGGACATCGGCTACCTCTCCGAGGTCGTGGCCGCGGCGGTGGAGGCGGGCGCCGACGTGATAAACATCGCCGACACCGTGGGCTACACCACCCCGGCGGAGTTCGCCGCCTTCCTGAAGGAGCTCAAGGAGCGGGTGCCGAGCCTCAAGGACCGGGTCTTGTCGGTGCACTGCCACGACGATTTGGGGATGGCGGTCGCCAACTCGCTCGCCGGGGTGGAGGCCGGGGCCACTCAGGTGGAGGTGGCCGTGAACGGCATCGGCGAGCGGGCCGGCAACGCCTCCCTCGAGGAGGTGGTGATGGCCCTGGTGACCAGGAGGGACTACTACGGGGTGGAGGTCGGGGTGGACACCCGCCAGCTGGCCAACACCAGCCGGATGGTCTCCAACATAACCGGCTACGACGTGCCCCCGAACAAGGCCATCGTCGGGCGGAACGCCTTCCTGCACGAGTCGGGGATCCACCAGGACGGGGTGCTCAAGGACCGCAGGACCTTCGAGATCATGAAGCCCGCGGACATCGGGCTCGAGGGGACCAACATCTTCCTCGGCAAGCACTCGGGGCGGCACGCCCTCAAGGAGGCCCTTGCGGACCTGGGCTACACCCTGGAGGGGGAGACCCTCAAGCGGGCGTTCAGGCGCTTCAAGGAGCTGGCCGACCACAAGAAGACGGTCACGGCGGCGGACCTGGAGGCGATCGCCGCCGACGAGGTGGGCTCCTTCGAGGGGAAGTTCGTGCTGGAGTCCTTCCGGGTGGTCGCCGCCACGGGGCGCCAGAGCCGGGCGGCGGTCAGGATCGCCCACGCCGACCGCGGCACCTTCGAGGCGGAGGCGGAGGGCGAGGGACCGGTGGACGCGGTCTTCCGCGCCATAGACGCCGCCACCGGCATAAAGGGACGGCTCACGGACTTCCGGATCGACGCGGTGACGGGCGGCAAGGACGCCCTGGGAGAGGTGCGGGTGACGGTGGAGTTCGAGGGCACCGAGTGCGCCGGTCGCGGCCTCTCCCAGGACGTGGTGGAGGCCGCGGCCCGCGCCTACGTCCGGGCGGTCAACGTGTACTCCGCCGGGGCGGTGAAGGTGCCCCAGGCGACCCCCTAAGAGAGCCACAGTGCCGGCGGCGCCACCGGAGAGCGGCTCCCGGAAACCAGGGGGCCTCCGGGTAGCCGGCGCGCCGCTTGTGGCCGGAGGGGAGCCGCTCCCGCACGCCGGGAGCGGCTCCTTCCGGTCTCCTTGTGATGGGGAGCGGCGCAGGGAACGAGAAGGAGCGAGGGAGACATGAGCGACACCTTTCACATACTGCTTCTGCCCGGCGACGGCATAGGCCCCGAGGTGCTGGCGGCCGCCCGGAGGGTGGCCGGGGCCGCGGCCGACCGCTTCGGGGTCCGGCTAGAGTACGAGGAACGCAGGATAGGGGCTGCGGCCATCCGGGAGGAGGGGGAGCCCGTCTCGGAGGAGACCCTGCGGAGGGCCGCCGGGGCGGACGCCGTGCTGCTGGGGGCCGTAGGGGACCCTGAGTTCGACGGGGGGAAGGTCCGGCCCGAGGCCGGGCTGCTCGCTCTGCGGCGGGCGCTCGGGACCTTCGCCAACCTACGCCCGGTGTCGGCGGTGCCGGCCCTCTCCGGCTCCTCCCCCTTAAGGCCCGAGGTGGTGGAGGGGGTGGACCTGCTCATCGTCCGGGAGCTCACCGGCGGGGCGTACTTCGGGGAGAAGGAGGAGGGCGAGGAGCGGGCCAGCGACCTCTCCGTCTACACCCGCCGGGAGGTCGAGCGGGTGGCCCGGGTCGCCTTCGAGGCCGCCCGGGGGCGCAGGAAGAGGGTGGCCTCGGTGGACAAGGCCAACGTGCTCGCCACCAGCCGGCTGTGGCGCAGGACCGTGGAGGAGGTGGCCCGTGAGTACCCCGACGTCGGGCTCGAGCACGTGCTGGTGGACGCGGCGGCGATGCACCTCGTGACCAGCCCGGGGTGCTTCGACGTGATCCTCACCGAGAACCTCTTCGGGGACATCCTTTCCGATGAGGCGGCGGTGCTGCCGGGCTCCATGGGGATGCTGCCCAGCGCCTCGCTCGGGGAGCCGGGCTCCCCCGGCATCTTCGAGCCGGTGCACGGCAGCGCCCCGGACATCGCCGGGAGGGGGGTGGCCAACCCCTACGCGGCCATCCTCTCCGCGGCGATGATGTTCCGCCACGGGCTCGGCAGGCCGGAGGTGGCGGAGGCCATCGAGCGGGGGGTGGCGGCGGCGGTGGAGGCCGGTCACCTCACCCCGGATCTGGGCGGAAGCAGCAGCACGGAGGAGGCAACGGAGGCCGTGGTCCGGCAGGTGGCCGCGGAGGAGGGAGCGGCATGAGCATAAAGCTCTTCGACACCACGCTAAGAGACGGCACCCAGCGGGAGGGCGTGAGCCTGACCGCCGAGGACAAGGCGCGCATAGCCCGCGAGCTGGACTCTTTAGGGCTTCACTACATAGAGGCCGGCTTTCCCGCCTCCAACCCCAAGGACCTGGAGTTCTTCGAGGGCTTTGACCCCTCGGAGCTACAGAACGCAAGGCTCGTTGCCTTCACCCGGGCCCGGCGGCCCGGGGGCCGGGCGGAGGACGACCCGGCGGTGAGCCTGCTCGCCCGCCTCTCCGCCCCGGTGGCGTGCATCGTGGCCAAGAGCTGGCGGCTGCACGTGGAGAAGGTCTTGGGGACCACCCCGGAGAGGAACCTGGAGAGCGTCAGTGACACGGTGGCCTACCTCGCCGCGGCGGGCAAGGAGGTCATCTTTGACGCCGAGCACTACTTCGACGGCTTCAAGGAGGACCCGGAGCACGCGCTCTCGGTGCTGAGGGCGGCGGCGGAGGCCGGGGCGACGACGCTGGTGCTCTGTGACACCAACGGGGGCACCCTTCCCACGGAGCTCAAGGCGATCGTGGCCCGCACCGTGCGCGAGTTCCCGGGGGTGGAGATAGGCATCCACACCCACAACGACGCCG
>JADDKG010000360.1 GCA_020253895.1 Rubrobacter sp. | reverse complement strand
GATCTGCTTCGCCCGGGCGGTCGTGGACCTCGGGGCCGACGTCTACTACGGCCACAGCGCCCACATCTTCCAGGGCGTCGAGATCTATCGGGGCAGGCCCATCCTCTACGACACCGGCGACTTCGTCGACGACTACGCCGTGGACCCCCGGCTGCGCAACGACTGGTCGTTCCTCTTCCGGGTGGAGGTGGGGGGCGGCGGTCTGCGGAGGCTCCAGCTCTTCCCGGCCCGGCTGCTGTACGCCCGGGTGCGGCGGGCCGCCGGGGACGAGCGTGAGGCCATCATGGACCGGATGGAGCGGCTCTCGGCCGAGATGGGCACCCGCCTGGCGCGGCGGGAGGACCGCCTCCTCTGGGAGCCTTCCTCCTAGGGGAGCTCCGGCAGGATCTCCGTTTCGTAGAACCGGAAGAAGCCCTCCTGCTCCGGGCCGATCTGCTGGATGTAGATCTCGTCGTAGCCCGCCTCGATGTAGCGGCGGATGTGCCGCAGGTGCAGCTCGGGATCCGGGCCGCAGGGAACCTCCCTGGCCACCATCTCCTCCGTGACCAGCGTGCTGGCCTGCTCGAAGTGGCGCGGGGTGGGCAGCTCCTGCGCCAGCTCGCCGGGCAGCTGCTCGTTCGGCCACAGCCGGTGGGCGGTCTTGCGCGCCCGGGCCGCATCCTCGCTCCAGCAGACCTTCATCCCCGCCTGGGCGGGCTTGTCCCCGCCCCCCGAGGAGCGGAACAGCGAGACCAGCTCCCCGTCCGGGATGGTGCTGCAGTACCCGTCGCCGATCCTGCCGGCCAGCCGGACGGACTTGGGCCCGAAGCCGGAGACGTAGACCGGCGGGGGTTCTTCGGGGAGGGTGTACAGGCGGGCGTTCTCCACCGTGTAGTGTTTGCCGTGGAAGTCCTTGACCCCGCCCTCCCACAGCAGCCGCATGACGTGCACGGCCTCCTCCAGCATCTCCAGCCGCACGTCGGTGGGGGGCCAGCGGTCGCCGAGGATGTGCTCGTTCAGGTACTCGCCGCTGCCCACCCCCAGCACGAAGCGGCCCTCCAGCATCACCGCCGAGGTGGCCGCCGCCTGGGCGACGATCGCGGGGTGTATACGGACGGTGGGGCAGGTTACCGCGGTGGTCACCGGGAGCGAGGTGACCCGGGATAGCCCCCCGATCACCGACCAGACAAAGGGGCTGTTGCCCTGCTCGGAGTTCCAGGGGTGGAAGTGGTCGGAGATCCAAAGCCCCTCGAAGCCGGCCGCCTCGGCCATCTCGGCCTGCTCCAGCAGCTCCTGCGGTCCCCACTCCTCACAGGACAGAAAGTACCCTATCTTCGCCATCGTTCCCTCCTACAGAGAAGAGCTCTCGCCGGCAACCCCGGATTGATACCCCTCCCGCCGCTGCGGCTAACTACGGGATCTCTACCTCCATCCCGTCGCGGGCGAGCGAGGCCTCGACCCCGCGCTCCCGGCCGAGGCGCCGGACCTCTTCCTCCACCCTCTCCTCGTCGCCGGCCACGATCTCGGTCCCGCAGTGGGTGAAGACCGCCCGCCTGACGCCCTCCTTCTGGCACCAGGTGAGCTGGGTCCGGATGGGGGCGTGCCCGATTAAGGCCTCCCCGCGCCTGCGCACCAGGGAGCGGGTGACGGTCGCCCCGTCGCCCGCGTACAGCACGGCCCCCGAGAGCGCCTCCCTGCGGCCGTGGATGTAGACCACGTCGGGGACGTAGAAGATGGAGGCCCCGCCCGCGGAGATCCTGTAGCCCACCGCCGGGGCGCGGGTGGAGTGCTCCACCGGGAAGGCTTCGAAGAGAAGCCCCGCTACCCGGAAGGGCCTGCGGGGCTCCACGGTGCGGCGCTCCTCGATGGGGTAGCCCTCCATGAGGGCCCAGGAAGCCTCCGTGGCGTAGACCGGGCAGGGGGCGCCCTCCTTCAAACCCCAGGCGTGGTCCGGGTGGGCGTGGGTTATGACGACGGCCTCCGCCCCGAGCTCCCCCAGCCTCCCCAGCCAGTCGGCGCCGCAGTCCACCATCACCCTCCCTCCGCCGCGGGAGACGACGAGCGAGCTGTGCATGCTGTGCCGCTCCGTCCGCGCCTCGATCTCGCCGCGGGTTCCCGCGAAGAGAAGCCTCACGCCCCCTCCCGCCGCAGCAGGCGCCGCAGCTCCCCGAGCGGCCGGGTGTTGATCACGTCCTCCCTCTCCAGCCAGCCCCGCCGGGCCTGCCCCACCCCGAAGCGGATGTTCGCCAGGTCGCTCGTGCTGTGGGCGTCGGTGGAGATGGCTATCCTGACGCCCATCTCCTTGGCCAGCTTGCAGTGGGCGTCGTTGAGGTCCAGCCTTTCGGGGTTGGAGTTTAGCTCCAGAATGCAGCCCCTCTCCAGCGCCGCCTCCATCACCCGCTCGATGTCCAGCTCGTAGGGCTCCCGCCGGCCGATGAGACGCCCCGTCGGGTGGGCCAGGATGTTGACGTTGGGGTTCTCCAGAGCCCGCAGCACCCGCCGGGTCTGCTCCTTCTCGGGTAGCCGGAACTTGTGGTGTACCGAGCAGATCACCACGTCCAGCTCCTCCAGCACCCGGTCCGGCAGGTCCAGCGACCCGTCCTCCAGGATGTCCACCTCGGCACCTTTTAGGAGGGTTATCCCCTCCAGTTCCTCGTTGAGCCGGTCTATCTCCTCCATCTGCTCCCGCAGCCGCCGCTCGTCCAGCCCCCGGGCCACCCGCAGCCGCCGCGAGTGGTCGGTCACGGCCAGGTACTCGTAGCCGCGCTCTCTGGCAGCCCGGGCCATCTCCTGGAGGCTGCTGCGGCCGTCGGTGGCGGTGGTGTGGGAGTGGAGATCGCCACGGATGTCCTCCCCGGTTATGAGCTTCGGGAGGGTTCCCTTCCTCGCGGCCTCTATCTCCCCCCTGTGCTCCCGCAGCTCGGGCTCGATGTAGCGGAGCCCGAGCGCCTCGTAGACCTCCGCCTCGGTCCGCCCGGCCAGCCGATCCTCCCCCCTGAAGAGCCCGTACTCGTTGAGCTTGAGCTTCCTCTGGAGGGCCATGTCGCGCAGGGCCACGTGGTGGGGCTGGGCGCCGGTGAAGTACAGGAGCGCCGTCCCGAAGCTCTCCTCCGGCACCACCCGCAGGTCGGCCTCGAGGCCGCCCCTGAGGACCACGGAGGAGCGGGTCCTGCCCTTGGAGACCACCCGCTCTATGTCCCCGAAGGCCACGAAGTGCTCTATGACCCGCCGCCCGTCCTCCGAGCAGGCAACCACGTCGAGGTCCCCCACCGTCTCCTTCCGGCGTCGGAAGCTCCCCGCCACCGTTGCCTCCCGCACCGCCTCGCAGCCCTCCAGATGCTCCTCCAGCGCCCGGGCGGCGGGCTCGGCCGAGGCCAGCTTGAACCGCTGCGGCGCCTCTCCCCGCGCCAGCGCCTCGAGGATGTTCCGCTCGGTCTTCTCGCCGAAGCCGGGAAGCCGCCGCACCCTACCCTCTCTAGCGGCCTCTTCGAGCTCTTTGGCTGACGTTATTCCCAGCCTCCGGTGCAGCTCGCGGACCCGCCGCGGGCCGAGCCCCGGCATCCCGAGCAGGGGACGCAGCCCCGGCGGCACCTGCTTCCTCAGCTCCTCGGCCTGCCGCAGCGTGCCGGTCTCTACTATCTCCCGGATCTTACCGGCGAGATCCTCGCCTATCCCCGGCAGCCGGGTGAGGTCCTCCCCCTCCTCGACCATCTCGGCGAGGCTCCTGGGGTGGTTCTCGGCGGTGCGGGCCGCCTCCCGGTAGGCCCGCACCCGGAAGGGGTTCTCGCCCTCTATCTCCAGCAGGTCGGCGACCTCGTAGAGGACCTCGGCTATGTCCGCGTTGTGCACCGCCACCCTACACCTCCATCATCTTTATGAGCTGCCCGGCGTTGCGGGGGGCGTACCCCGCCTCGTCGTTGTCGAAGTAGCAGTACACCTCCACCCCCTCCTCCGCCCAGCCGCCGAGCAGCTCGGCCCAGCCGGCGAGCTGCCGCTCGTCGTAGCAGCCCCGGTAGGGGCCCTCCGGCCCGTGGAGCCGGGCGTAGGTGAAGCCGGCGGTGAGGACGCGCGGGGAGGTGCGCCCGCCAAGGTCGTAGACGCACAGTGCCGCCCCGTGCTCCTGGAGGAGGCGGTAGACTTTCTCGTCGAACCAGCTTTCGTCCCGGAACTCGAAGGCGCAGCGACGTCCGGGGGGTAGCAGCCCGAGCAGGCCCTCCAGCCTCCCCGGGTTCGCCCGCCAGCGGGGCGGGAGCTGGAAGAGGACGGGGCCGAGCTTCTCCCCGAGCGCCTCCAGCCGCCCGAAGAGCCGCCGCAGCGGCTCTCCGGGCTCCCGCAGCTTTTTCATGTGGGTCAGGTAGCGAGAGGCCTTGGCCGCGAAGACGAAGCCCTGGGGGGTCTCCCGGCGCCAGCGGACGAGGGTCTTCTCCTCGGGTAGCCGGTAGAAGGAGTTGTTTATCTCGGCGGTCCCGAAGCGGGACGCGTAGTGCTCCAGAAAGCGGCTCTCGGGGAGATCCGGCGGGTAGAAGGTCCCCCGCCAGTGGCCATAGTGCCAGCCTGAGGTGCCTATGTACACCCTGCCGCCGACCGCTCTCACCTCCCGCAGGACGCCGCCCGGCGCACAGAAAGCATTATTCCTGGGGACGCTCTGGGCGAAACGCTACCCCTCCACCAGGTGGACCTTCAGGCCGTCCTCGGTCACCTCCTCCCACTGGCGTGCCATCCGGTCTATGACCTCGGGGGGGACGGGCTCCTCCGAGCGCTCGTTGCGCCGGTGGCACTCCTCCTTCGGGGTCCGCAGGACGTAGGCGCACGCCGGGACCCCCAGCTCGCGGGCCAGCCGCAGCCAGGGCGCCCGGCGGTGGCGGGTGGTGTTGGTGGCGTCGAGCACCACCCGGTGACCCCCGATGAGCAGGGCCCGGACCGAGAGCTCGGCGTTGGCCCAGACCACGGGCTCGGCCGGCGGGTAGTGGCCCCGGCCGTGGAGGGCCCGCCGGATCTCGTCGGGGCACACCCGCACCCAGCCGCGGCCCTGCAGGCGGCGGGCGTAGGTGGTCTTGCCGCTCTTGGGCAGCCCGCACATGAGCGCCAGCCGGGCCCCGGTATCCCGCTCGCTGTCCACGGGGAGCATGGTACCCCTTTTTGGGGCATCGTCCGGTGGGAGGCGGCGTGGCCTCCGGTAGAATTGCGGGGTGAGGTACCCCGAGCCGGAGGTGAAGGCTTAGAGATGTGCGGCAGGTACACGCTCGTCACGCCGGTTGAGGAGCTCGCGGAGCGGTTCGGGGTCGAGGGGCGGCTGCCGGAGCTTCCGCCAAGCTACAACGTGGCCCCGGGGCGCGGGGTGGCCGCGGTGGTGGCGGAGGGCGGGCGGCGGCGACTGGAGGTGCTCCGCTGGGGGCTCGTTCCCCCGTGGGCGGACGACCCCAGCATAGGGGACCGTATGATCAACGCCCGGGCGGAGACGGTGGCGTCGAAGCCCTCTTTCCGCCGGGCCTTCCGGGAGCGGCGCTGCCTGATCCCGGCGGACGGCTTCTACGAGTGGCAGCGGCTGGACGGGGGCAAGCAGCCGTACTACGTCCGCAGGAAGGACGGCGCGCCCTTCGCTTTCGCCGGTCTGTGGGAGATCTGGCGGAGAGAGGGGGAGGAGATCCGCTCCTGCACCATCCTCACCACGGAGGCCAACGGACTCCTCGGCGGGATCCACGACCGGATGCCGGTGATCGTCCCGCCGGACCTCTACGGGCTCTGGCTGGAGGGGGGAGCGGAGAGGGAGGAGCTGGACGCTGTGCTGCGCCCCTACCCTGGGGATGATCTCGAGGCCTACCCGGTGAGCCGCCTGGTGAACAACCCGGCCAACGACGACCCCCGCTGCATAGAGCCCGCCGCCTGATGCCCCCGGTCGCCGAGCCCGGTCCCGAGGTGGCCCGCGCCCTGGAGGAGGGGCGGCCGGTGGTGGCGCTGGAGTCCACCCTGATCTCCCACGGCCTGCCCCGCCCGGACAACCTGCGGGTGGCCCGGAGCCTTGAGGAGGAGGTCCGCCGGGAGGGGGCGGTCCCGGCCACCGTAGGGGTGGTGGAGGGAACGCCCAAGGTCGGGCTCGGCCCCGGCGAGCTGGAGCTCCTGGCCTCCGGCGGGGTGCCAAAGCTCTCGGCGCGCGACCTGCCCGCCGCGGTGGCGAAGGGGGTTAGCGGGGCCACGACGGTCGCCGCCACCGCCCACCTCGCCGCGCTCTTCGGGATACGCCTCTTCGCCACCGGGGGGCTCGGCGGGGTGCACCGGGAGGCCCGCGAGAGCTGGGACGTCTCGGCGGATCTTGTAGCCCTCTCCCGCACCCCCGTCGCCGTGGTGTGCTCGGGGGTGAAGTCCATCCTGGACGTCCCCGCGACCCTGGAGCAGCTGGAGACCTTCGGGGTTGCGGTGGTGGGCTTCCGCAGCCGCCGCTTCGCCGGGTTCTACCTCTCCGACTCG